>NZ_ANKP01000084.1:0-34781 GCF_000319775.1 Cupriavidus sp. HMR-1 | reverse complement strand
TCGAATCTCGTGCTCACGCACAGCCCGGATACCAGGTCTGGGACATGTCGGACCCGGCCAATCCGACCTTCGTGTCGCAGGTGGCGGTACCTGGACAGATCCTCGGCAACGCGGAGCATGAACAGACCTACCTCATGAACCCGCGCGCGGGTAACCGCACCTCGTGGATGGGGGCACGCAATCCCATCTTCCTGCCCAAGTCGCTCGAAGCGGGCGGCAAGATCGGCTTCGGCGCGATGGGTGGTCTTGGGTTCTATGCGTTCGACCTGTCCAACCCCGCCCGTCCCAAGATGCTCGGCAACGTCAACACGCCGCCGAGCTACGCCGGCACCGAGTTCGACAATGCCGACGTAAGCCAGTACGAGCGCACGGGCTACGTGTTCACGAACGGCTATCCGATGAACCGGGATTGCTACGAGCCGTACAAGGACATCTTCGTCGTCGATGCGCGCGATCCCGCGCGCCTCAAGGTGGCGGCCAAGCTGCCGCGGCCCGAGATCCCGCCCGGCGCGCCCTTCACCAGCTTCTGCCAGCGCGGCGGCAACTTCGGGCCCAAGCGCGCCAACGCCATCGGTCAGCCCGGCGGCTGGCGTCAGGGCATCGTGCCGTACTCGTTCTATAACGCCGGCGTGCAGATCTATGACGTGAAGAACCCGGCGCAACCCACCATCGCCGGCTACTTCATCCCGCCGCTGGCCGACGAGACGCAGTTGCCGTCTTACACGCTGGGCAAGGGCGTGTTCGCGATCTACACGGAGTACGACCGCAACATCATCTGGGCCTTCACCGAAGACGGCGCATACGCGCTGTCGACGCCGTTGCTCGGCGAACCCGTGCTCGGCGCGCCGGCAAAGCCCTGGCCGCGACGCTAAGCATGTCGGCCCGCCACGCCTTGCGTGGGCCGGCGGGCCGGTCTTTCAGGCGACACGATGAATTGATGAAGTCGAAGATGACGTCGAAGATGAAGTCGAAGAAAGCGTTTGTTTTTGCGGTGTTCTCCACTTGGGCGGCCGTGCTCGGCCTGTTGAATCCGGCCGCGCACGCCGCCCCTTCTTCCAGTGAGGAAACCTGCCGCGCGTGTCACGCGCTCGATACGGTCAAGGTTGGGCCGCCATTCCGTGCGATTGCCTCGCGCTATCACGACGATGCCGACGCCGTCGACAAGCTGAAGCAGAGCATGCTCCAGGGTAGCAGCGGGAAATGGGGCACTGCGCAGATGCCGCCCAATCCCATCACGCCAGCCGAAGCCACGCGCTTCGCGCACTGGATCCTGCAGCTTGCGGCACCGGGCCAGCGCAACTAGTGGCAGCCGACGCGCCGGCTGCCACATGCGCGCCGGCGGCGTCGCGCTCAGCCTGCCAGATCGACCGGATGGGCCGGCGCAGCGTGACGGAACCATCCGTCCAGATTACGCAGCAGCGCCTCGTGCTGGGCCACGCGCGTTTCGGGCGAACGGCCCGCCATGTGCGGCGTCAGGATGACCTGATCCATCTCGCGAAACGCCTCGGGCACCAGGGGCTCGGTTTCCAGCACGTCGAGCGCGGCACCACCCAGTTCGCCGCGTCGCAGTGCCTGTACCAGCGCCTCGGTATCCACCACGCTGCCACGCGCCACGTTGACAAGCAGGCCGTCGGGACCCAGCGCGCGCAGTACCTCCGCGTCGACCAGATGCCGAGTGGCCGGACCGCCGGGACAGGTCAATGCCAGCACATCGCTTGCGGCCGCCAGCGAACGCACGTCGCCATACGGCGTGCGGTTCGGCTGCAGGGCGCAACTGCGGCGCAGGTAAGCCACGCGCATGCCCACGGCCTCCGCCAGCGCGGCCAGACGCTGGCCGATATTGCCAAGCCCGACGATGCCCAGGGTCTTGCCGCGCACGCCTGGCCGCGGCGCGCGCAGCGTATCCCATTGCCCCGCCTTCAGGCCGCGATCGAGCATCGCAATGCCGCGCGACCACGCCAGCATCATCGCCAGCGCGTGGTCCGCCACGACCTGGCTATTGGTATCCGGCGCATGGCACACGCGCACGCCACGCGTCCGCGCCGCATCCCGTTCGATGTTCTCGTAGCCGGCCCCAAAGCTCGCCACCAGTTCCAGCGCCGGCAATGCGGCCATCTCGGCCCCGGTCAGTCCCGTGGAACCATTGGTCAACACTGCGCGCGCCTGCACACGCTGCGCCTCGTCCACCGCTGTCCACGGCACGAACCGGTAACGCGGCGCATGCGCCCGCAGCCAGTCCTGATCCAGTGGCAGCCGCGTCAGCACGACCACCTCCCCTTCGTCTTTCATGCACGCCAGCGACATTGCCTCGCTCCCTTTGGCTCGTTGTTGATGGGTTCCGCGTCGATACACGGTACACGATGAAAAGTATCACTTACGCCTTGACATGTATACACGTAGAAAATAAAGTATCCACAAACGCGGATGTGCATAAAACGAACCGGGAGACCGAATACGTGCTGCGCATACCAACTTTGTCCGACAACACCAAACAGGAGACATGGTGAATTGGTATAGCCTCGCCACTTTTGAACTTGCCGGCCGGCAGCAACCCGGCCTGGTCGTCGAGAACACGCTCTATGCGCTGGCCGATGTGGGCCAGGCGTGCGGCATCGAGGCATCGCGCCTGCCGCAGGACCTGAATGCGGCACTGGCGGACTGGTCGCACCATGCGCCGCTGCTGGCTGACGCCGCCGCACGTATTCCCGCATTGCGCGCGGCTGGCAAGCTCGCCGCCGTGGACGCCGCCGCTACCTACGCGGCGCCCTATCGGCCACGCCGGATCTTTGGCACCGCCTCAAACTTCTACGAGCACGCGGACGAGATGGGCACCAAGCTGGCCGCCCGCAGCGAAAGCCAGCCCTACATCTTCATGAAGGCTGAAACCAGCGTGGTGGCCACCGGCACCACGGTGCTGATGCCGCCGGAAACCAAGAAGCTCGACTGGGAAGTGGAACTGGGCGTGGTGATTGGCCAGGCATGCCGCCATGTCAGCGTGGAGGACGCGCTGTCGGTGATCGCAGGCTATACCGTGTTCAACGACATCAGCGCGCGTGACCTGAACCGCCGCACCGACTATCCGTTCACGCACGACTGGTTCCGCGGCAAGAGCTTCGATACCTTCGGCCCGATGGGCCCATGGATTGTGCCCGCAGCCTGCATCCCCGATCCGCAGAACCTGCGCATGACGCTGCATGTCAACGGCGAAGTCATGCAGAACGGCAACACCTCGCAAATGATCTTCTCGGTGGCCGAGCAGATCGCGTACCTGTCGCGTATTCTGACGCTGCAACCTGGCGACCTTATCGCCACGGGCACGCCGGACGGTGTGGGCATGGGGCGTGGAGTCTTCCTGAAGCCTGGCGACAGCATGACGGCCTGGGTCGAGCAGATCGGCACGATCGAGAACCGCGTCGCGCTGGAACCGGACGCACGCTAGCCACGCGCCGGCCACAGCCCGCTTCGCCAGGCAAACCAGGCAGGAGACAATCACATGACCCCCATTCGAACCCGCAAGCTGGGCCACCTCGTCCTGATGGTGCGCGATCTCGAAGCATCGACGCGCTTCTACACCGAGGTCCTGGGACTTACGGTGTCGGACCGTATCGCCGACCAGATGGTTTTCCTGCGCGCCGGCGAGGACCACCACGACCTGGCACTTTCGCGGCTTCCGCCCGACGCGCCCGACCGCGACACCCCGCCCAGCTACACACGGCCAGGGCTCGAGCATTTCTCGTACTACGTGGAATCGCTCGATGAAATGCAGCGCGCGGTCGAGGTGGCACGCAGCCACGGCGTCACCATCGAGCGTGGCATCGGGCAGCACGGACCCGGCGGCAATTGGTTCCTCGTCTTCAAGGATCCCGATGGCAACAACGTCGAGATCTATACGGAGATGCAGCAGATTCCCACCGGCAGCGAGCACACCGCGCAGACGTGGGAGCGAAACCTGGAATCGTTTGACCGCCATCGCCTTGCACACTTCGTGGTGCCGCCGGCGCCGGGCCTTCTCGCGGCCAAGCAGCGCAGCGAGCAGCGGCCTGCCCCGGCAGAAGACGACGATGCCGGCAAGGACACCGGCGGTGGGGCGGGCGCATGAACGGGAGCGCCATGCCGGTGGCATCGGCGTTCCCGGGACTCTCGTCCTCGCAGGCCAACGCCATGCTGGCCCTTGGACCACGCTGGACCGATGACATCCAGGCCAACCGGCGGCAGGTATGCACGATCTACGACAGCGTGCATGCGGCACAGCCTGCCGACGGCGTACGCAGCCACGCGAACATTGCCTACGGTACGCACGCACGGCAGCGGCTCGATCTCTATCTGCCGGAGGGCAGCGCCGCCGGCGATGACCGGCCAGTGGTGGTCTTCGTCCACGGTGGCGCGTTCATACGTGGCGACAAGGATGCCAGCCCGCATATCTACGCCAACGTGCCACGCTGGTGCGCGCGGCAAGGCTACGTCGGTGTCAACGTCGAGTACCGGCTGGCTCCGGAGGCCTCCTATCCCGCCGGCGCCGAGGATGTGGCCATGGCGCTGGCGTGGTTGCGTGCCCATGCACGCGCCCATGGCGGCGATCCAGGGCGCATCGTATTGATCGGCCACTCCGCGGGCGGAAGCCACGTCGCGAGCTGCCTCAGCGATCCGGCCTGCGGCGAGAACGGCTCTGGCGTGGTCGGTGCCGTGCTCGTCAGCGCACGCCTGCAGGCCGACACGCTGCCGGACAACCCCAACGCCAACGGCGTCGCCGCGTACTACGGCAGCGACCCGGCACTGCAACTGGCCCACGCGCCGATGCCCTTCGCCGGGCGCCTGCGTGTGCCGTTGATGGTGGCCTTCGCGGAGTTCGAGAATCCCTATCTGGATCTGTACGCGCTGCAGTACGCGGCGCGCGTACGCGAGGCACAGGGGAGCAGCCCGCGCGTGGTGCAGGTGGCACGCCACAACCATACGTCGATCGTCGCCCACCTCGGCACGGCCGACACCACATTCAGCCAAACCCTGAGCGAGTTTCTGGAGACGGTCACGCGGATGGCCACGTAGCTCTCAACCCATCGACCCCACCGCCCTACCAGACAAGCATCAAAGAAAAAACAGGAGACAAAGTCATGCCCACCCAACAATTACGGGGCGTGTTCACCCCCGTCGTCACCCCGTTTCATGAAGACCTGTCGATCAACCTGCCCGCTTTCGTCGCGCACTGCAAGCGGCTGATCGCCGACGGCGCCGGTATCGCGATCTCGGGCACCAACAGCGAAGCCTGCTCGGAAACGTTCGAGGAACGCATCGCGCTCGTCGATGCCGCCATCGATGCGGGAATCCCCGGCGAGCGCGTGCTGGTGGGAACCGGTTGTTGCGCCATCGACGATGCCGTAGTGCTGACGCGCCACGCGATCGACCGTGGTTGCGCGGGTGTGCTGGTGCTGCCTCCGTTCTTCTTCAAGAACGTGAGCGAAGACGGTGTCTTCGCCTACTACAGCGAGCTGATCGCGCGCGTCGACGATCCCGCCCTGCGCATCGTGCTGTACCACATCCCTGCGATGTCTGGCGTGCCCATCTCGCTGTCGCTGATCGAGCGCCTCGTGCAGGCGTTCCCAACGCATATCGTGGGCATCAAGGACAGCAGCGGAAACTGGGACAACCTCGTGGCCATGCTCGAGCGTTTCCCGTCGCTCTCCATTTTTCCAGCCTCGGAACTGCTGATGCTGCGCAGTCTGTCGCTGGGTGCCGCCGGCTGCATCTCCGCCACCAACAATATCAATGCGCGCGCCATTGCGCAGGCATTCGCCGACGCAGCCGACGCAGCGCGCCTGCAGCCAGCGATCGCCGCGGTGCGCAGCACGGTGGAGCGATTCCCGATGGTGGCCGCCGTCAAGCACACGCTGGCGCAGCAGACCAGCGACCCCAGCTGGCGTCACGTGCGCCCGCCCCTTGTGCCGCTGGCGGCGGATGCCTCCAGCGAGTTGCTGCAGGCACTGGCCGGCATTCCCGCCATGGAGGCGCGCGCATGAATCCGCCGCCACTTGCGGCGTACTCGCCTGCGCGCCGGGCCGGTGGCCATGTCCACCTGGCCGGCATGAGCCCGCGCACGCACGATGGATGCGCAGGCGTGTCGACCGGCGCCAACGGCGAGCGTGTCTATGACCTCGCCGCGCAGACCGAGTGCGTGCTCGACAAGATCGATCGTGCCTTGCAGGCGGAAGGACTCGAACTGGCCAACTGCGTGACGATGACTTGCTATCTGGTCGACATGCGCGACTACGCCGCATTCAATGCGGCCTACGATGCCATCTGCATGCGCCGCTTTTCCAGTGCGGGCCGGCCTTTGCCGGCGCGTACCTGTGTGGCTGTGGCCGCGCTGCCGCATCCTGACATGCGCGTGGAGATCACCGCGACGGCCTGGGGGCCAGACACGCCGGAAAGCCCGGGCAACGCACGGGGCGCCGCATGAGTGCGCCAGTCGCATCCGATGTGCTCGACACCCTGTTCCTGACGGCCCGCAGCCACAACGGCTGGCTCGACGGGGACGTCTCCGACGCCACATTGACCCGGCTCTACGCACTCGTCAGCCAGGGGCCGACCAGCGCCAACTGCAGCCCGATGCGCCTGGTCTTCGTACGCTCCGACGCCGCCAGGGCAAGGCTCCTGCCTACCCTCGCGCCAGCGAATGTCGACAAGGTCAGGCACGCCCCGGTCACCGCCATCGTGGCCTACGACACGGCGTTCCACGCGCTCGGCGAAACCTTGTTCCCGCACCGTCCCGCCATGTTCGACACGTTCGCAGCGGACCCCGCACTGGCTGCGGAAACGGCGATGCGCAACGGCTCGATGCAGGGCGGCTACCTGATTCTGGCGGCGCGCGCGCTCGGCCTGGACTGCGGCCCGCTCTCCGGCTTCAATGCGGACGCGGTGAACCGCGCCTTCTTTCCCGACGGGCGCTGGCGTGTCAACTTCCTGTGCAACCTTGGCAAGGGAGACCCGGCGCGACTGTTCGCAAAGCTGCCGCGATTACCCTTCGATCAGGCCTGCCGCATCGAGTAGCACTGACGGCCGCAACCCATCACAATATCCCCCTGCGCACAGAGCCAGAAGGCCGGTGCAGGAGAACTGGAGGAGACCATGAACATTTCCCATCTGCGCGCCCGCCTGCGCGCCATCACCCGCGGGGCCGCGCTGGCGCTATGCGCGCTCGCTGCCGCCCCCGGCCATGCCCAGGAGCCCTGGCCATCGCGGCCGGTCACCATTGTCGTGCCCTTTGCGCCGGGCGGTAATACCGACATGATCACGCGCCTGATGGCCGAGCGCCTGACCAAAGCGTTCGGCAAGCCATTCGTCGTGGACAATCGCGGCGGTGCGGCGGGCCTGATCGCGGCCGAGTACGTCGCGCGCGCGCCCGCCGACGGCTACGTGCTGTTCATGTCCACGCTGACGCAGATCGTCACCGCGCCAATGACCAACAAGATCCGCTACGATCCGGTGCGTGACTTCGTGCCCATCATCAACGTCGGCGGCAATCCTTTCGTGCTGACGGCCAGTACGCGCAACAACTTCAAGTCGCTCGACGACCTGGTGCGCTATGGCAAGGCCCACCCCGGCGCGCTCAATGTCGGACATGCCGGCAATGGCGGCCTGACGCAACTCTCCGCACTGCTGTTCCTGAACCGGGCCGGCATCCAGGCCACCATGGTTCCGTATCGCGGCGGCGCGCCGGCGCTTGCCGATGTGCTTGCCGGCCAGATCGACTTGTACAGCGCCAGCGTGTCGGAAGTCATGCCCTACAACGGTACCGGCAAGGTGTCCCTGCTGGCCGTCTCCAGCGACAAGCGCCTGCCAGTGCTGCCAAATGTCCCCACCATCGCCGAGACCTTCCCGGGCCATGAGGTGGATACCTGGAACGGGCTGGTGGGACCGGCAAAGATGCCTCCGGAAATCGTCGACCGCATCGCCGCCGAATCGAAGAAGATCATTGCCGAGCCGGAGTTCCGCGCGCGCCTGGAGAAAGCCGGCATCATCCCCTTGGGAGAGACCCGCGACGCCTTTGCCCAGCGCATCCAGAAGGATCGCGCGAAGTGGAAACCCGTCGTCGAGGCAGCTGGCATCCAGCCCGAGTAAGGCTGGGCCGCAGGTATTCCGACCCGGAATAGACAACGGCGAAGGATTCAATTTCCAGCGATGTGACCGCTGCCTACACTGCGTCTCAGACCATCGCCGGAGACTGCACCGTGTCGCTCCCTTCCGCTCTCTATCGGAACTACGTGGATGGCCGCTTCGAAGAAGCGGCCAATCTTTTTCCCAATCTCTCACCGGTCGACGGAAGCATCGTCGGCCACATCTGCGAAGCCGACGCCAGCCAGGTGGATCGCGCGGTGCAAGCCGCACGCGCCGCAATGGAGGGCCCCTGGGGTAATACCAGCGCCGCCGAGCGCGCCCGGGTGCTGCACGCCATTGCCGACGGCATCGAACGGCGCTTCGATGAATTCGTCGCCGCCGAGGTGGCCGATACCGGACGTACCGAGCAACAGGCGCGCGCGCTCGACATCCGCCGCGGCGTGCTGAACTTCCGCACGTTCGCGGACCTGGCCAGCCAGGCAGGCGGCGACTACTTCGACATGAGGACAGCCGAAGGCGACGTCTTCAGCTACACCGTACGCAAACCCCACGGCGTGGTCGGCATCATCTCTCCGTGGAACCTGCCCATGCTGCTGATGACGTGGAAGGTGGCCCCCGCGCTGGCCTGCGGCAACGCAGTCGTCGTCAAGCCATCGGAGGAGACCCCCGGTAGCGCCACGCTGCTGGCCGAGGTCATGCATGAGGCCGGCGTGCCGGCGGGTGTCTTCAATCTCGTACACGGCTTCGGCGGCGGCTCGGCAGGCGAGTTCCTGTCGCGGCATCCGGGCATCGACGCCCTCACCTTTACGGGTGAATCCCGCACCGGCAGCACCATCATGAAAGCGGTGGCTGATGGCGTGAAGGAAATCTCCTTCGAACTGGGCGGCAAGAACGCCGCCGTGGTCTTCGCCGACTGCGATTTCGACAAGGCCGTGGCGGGCGTGATGCGCTCCAGCTTCACCAACGCCGGGCAGGTATGCCTGTGCTCCGAGCGCGTCTATGTGGAGCGGCCAATCTTCGAGCGCTTTGTGGCGGCGATGAAGGCGCGTGCGGAAGCCTTGCGCATCGGCTACCCGACGGTGGAGGGCGTGGAGATGGGTTCACTGATCTCCCGCAATCACCGCGACAAGGTGCTGTCCTATTACGCGCTGGCGCGGGAGGAAGGCGCGACTGTGGTCACCGGAGGCGGCGTGCCGCATTTTGGCGACGCGCGCGACAAAGGTGCGTACGTGCAGCCCACCATCTGGACCGGCTTGCCTGACTCGGCACGCTGCATTCAGGAGGAGATCTTCGGACCGGTCTGCCATATCGCACCGTTCGACACCGACGCCGAGGTGGTGAAGCGCGTCAACGATTCGCGTTATGGACTCGCCGCCTCGGTGTGGACCCGCGACCTCGCGCGCGCGCACCGCGTCACGCGGCAGTTCGACGTCGGCATCGTCTGGGTCAACACCTGGTTCCTGCGCGATCTGCGCACGCCATTTGGCGGCACCCGGCTGTCCGGTATCGGCCGCGAGGGTGGACGCCATTCGCTCGACTTCTATTCCTCACTGACCACCATCTGCGTCAATCCCTGACGCCATTGCGAGAGACCGCATGCTGAACCCCGAACTCATCCAGGTTGCGGACCAACTCCGGTTCGCCTCCGAGCATGGCCAGCCTTGCCCGCCCGTACGCGATGCCATCGCGCGGGCCGCCAGCGCCGGCGCCGATCCACTTGCGCTGGCCTACGCCGTCCAGCAGCGCAACACCGAGCACGCACTCGCCGCCGGCCGCCGGCTGGTTGGCCGCAAGATCGGCCTGACATCCGTCGCCGTGCAACGGCAACTGGGCGTGGACCAGCCAGATTTCGGCATGCTCTTTGCCGACATGGTGCGCCAGGACGGTGAAGAGATCGACTGGGGCGATGTCCTGCAGCCCAAGGTCGAAGCCGAGATCGCGCTGGTGCTGGAGCATGACCTGCCGCACGCCGCGCACACCGTCGCCGACGTGATCCGGGCAACCGCCTTCGCGCTGCCCGCCATCGAGATCGTTGGCAGCCGGATCGCCAACTGGGATATCCGGCTGACGGACACCATTGCCGACAATGCCTCGTCCGGCCTCTACGTGCTGGGCACGCGGCCCGTTTCGCTCGCCGCGCTGGATCTGCCGCATTGCGGCATGGTCATGGAACTGGCCGGCGAACCGGTCTCAGTGGGCAGCGGCGCGGCCTGTCTTGGCAATCCGTTGAATGCCGCCGTCTGGCTCGCCAACACAATGAGCCGCGTTGGCGCACCGCTGCGCGCCGGCGACACCATCCTTACCGGCGCGCTCGGCCCCATGGTCGCCGTGCAGCCGGGCAATGTCTTTACCGCCCGCATCGAGGGCCTGGGTAGCGTGACCGCGTCGTTCCAGGCCGCCAGACAAGGAGACGCCTGAGATGAAACCCAGCAAGGTAGCCATCATCGGTTCCGGCAACATCGGCACCGACCTGATGATCAAGATCCTGCGCCACGGCAAGCATGTCGAGATGGGCGCCATGGTGGGGATCGATCCCGCCTCGGAAGGCCTGGCGCGCGCGACGCGCCTCGGCGTGCCGGTCACCGCCGCCGGCATCGACGGCCTGCTGGCCATGCCGGAGTTCGGCGATATCCGCATCGCCTTCGATGCCACCAGCGCTGGCGCGCACGCCCGCCACAACGCCACGCTGCAGGCGCACAACGTGCGCGTGATCGACCTGACGCCAGCCGCGATCGGCCCCTACGTAGTGCCCAGCGTCAATGCTGGCGAACATCTTGATGCGCCGAACCTCAACATGGTCACCTGCGGCGGCCAGGCCACCATTCCCATCGTGGCTGCCGTGGCCAGCGTGACGCCGGTCCACTATGCGGAGATCGTGGCCTCGATCGCGAGCAAGTCCGCCGGACCCGGCACGCGCGACAACATCGACGAGTTCACGGAAACGACCTCGCGCGCCATCGAATCGGTGGGCGGCGCCAGGCGCGGCAAGGCCATCATCGTTCTCAACCCGGCCGAGCCACCGCTGATCATGCGCGACACCGTGTGCTGCCTGATCGATGAAGCCGACACCACGGCGATCGAAACCGCCGTGCACGCGATGGTGGAGCGCATGCAGGGCTATGTGCCCGGATACCGGCTCAAACAGCGTGTGCAGTTCGACCGCATCGACACACCTGTGAATGTGCCCGGCCTCGGGCCGACGACCGGCCTGAAAGTCACGGTCTTCCTGGAAGTGGAAGGCGCCGCGCACTACCTGCCCGCCTATGCAGGCAACCTGGACATCATGACGAGCGCCGCGCTCGCATGCGCCGAACGCGTCGCACAGGCATTGGGCAACCAGCCTGCCCTGTCGGCAGCAAGCTAAGGAGCCAGTCATGATCGACAAGAAACTCTATATCTCCGATGTGACCCTGCGTGATGGCAGCCACGCGATCCGTCACCAGTATTCGGTTGCACAGGTGCGTGCCATCGCACGCGCGCTCGATGCGGCAGGCGTGGACTCGATCGAGGTGGCGCACGGCGACGGCCTGGCCGGCTCCAGCTTCAACTACGGATTCGGCGCCCACACCGACGTGGAATGGATCGCGGCAGTGGCGGAGTCCGTGCAGCGCGCAGCGGTGGCCACGCTGCTGCTGCCGGGCATCGGTACCGTGCACGACCTGCGCGAAGCGTACGCCGCCGGCGCACGCGTGGTCAGGGTGGCCACGCACTGCACCGAGGCCGACACGGCGCAGCAGCATATCGAGACCGCGCGGTCGATGGGGATGAATGTCGCCGGCTTCCTGATGATGAGCCACATGATCCCGCCCGACAGGCTGGCCGGCCAGGCAAAGCTGATGGAAAGTTACGGCGCGCATTGTGTCTACGTGGTGGACTCCGGTGGCGCCTTGACCATGGACGGCGTGCGCGCGCGCTTTCGTGCGTTCAAAGACGTGCTCGATCCAAAAACCGAGACCGGCATGCACGCGCACCACAACCTCAGCCTGGGCGTGGCCAACAGCATCGTCGCGGTTGAGGAAGGTTGCGACCGCATCGATGCGAGCCTGGCCGGCATGGGCGCGGGCGCGGGCAATGCGCCGCTGGAGGTCTTTATCGCCGCCGCCGAACGCATGGGATGGCAACACGGCTGCGATCTCTACCAGTTGATGGACGCCGCAGACGACATCGTGCGCCCGCTGCAGGATCGCCCCGTGCGCGTGGACCGCGAAACGCTGGCGCTCGGCTACGCCGGCGTGTATTCGAGCTTCCTGCGCCACGCGGAGAGCGCGGCCGGCAAGTACGGCCTGAAGACCGTCGATATCCTGGTCGAACTGGGACGCCGCCGCATGGTGGGCGGGCAGGAGGACATGATCGTCGATGTGGCGCTCGACCTGCAGCGGTCGGGCAGCGCGAAGAGCAAGGAGGCAGCATGAGCCATCACGCAGCCATCGCAGGCGCCCTGGACGCGGCCGCGCGCGACGCCGCGGCGATCGGCCAGTTCAGCGCGGCCTCGCCGTTCACGCTTGACGAGGCATACGGCATCCAGGCCATGTCGATCGAACACCGCTGTCAGCGCGGCGAACGTCGCGTCGGCATCAAGCTGGGTTTCACCAGCCGCGCCAAGATGGTCCAGATGGGCGTGGACAGCCTGATCTGGGGATGGCTGACCGACGCCATGATCGAGGAGGACGGCGGCCGCGTGGACCTGGAACGCTATATCCATCCGCGCGCCGAACCGGAGGTCTGCTTTCTGACCCGCCGCGACATCACTGGCCCGCTGACCCTGCTGGAGAGTGTCGACTACCTGGAGGCCGTGGCGCCGGCGATCGAGATCATCGACTCGCGCTACCGCGACTTCCGCTTCACGCTGGAAGATGTCGTGGCCGACAACTGCTCGTCGGCGGGACTGGTCGTCGGCCCGTGGTCGCGCAATGTTGATGTACTGGCCAATCTCGGCGTGGTGCTGCGCATCGACGGCCGCACCAGGCAAACGGGTTCGACCGCCGCCATTCTCGGCCATCCGCTGCGCAGCCTCGTACAGGCATCGCACGTGCTGACGCGCGCCGGCGCTGTGCTGCCAGCCGGCAGCCTGATCATGGCGGGAGCGGCCACGGCTGCGGAAGCGTTCGTGCGCGGCAACCATGTTTCGGCAACGATAGGCGCGCTTGGCCGCGCTTCTTTCCTGGCGGCATGACGCCATGCCTGCCCGGCTACCGGGCAGGCCTTCACAACGAAAAGAGCAAACATGCAGGCAAACTCCGCTTCATCAGTGGTGGCCGGAAAGGCCACGCCACGGGGCACCTTTCCCCATGTGCGTCGCGCTGGAGACTTCCTGTTCGTCTCGGGCACCAGCTCCCGCCGCGCCGACAATACCTTCGAGGGTGTCGAGGTGGATGCCATGGGTACGACCGCACTGGATATCCGCCGGCAAACCCGCGCTGTGATCGAGAACATTCGGGACATCCTGCGCAGCGTGGGCGCGGACCTGGAGGACGTGGTGGAAATCACCAGCTTCCTGGTGGATATGAACGACTTCGGTGGCTACAACGCGGTGTATGCCGAGTACTTCGGCTACGAAGGACCGACCCGCACGACCGTGGCCGTGCACCAGCTTCCGCATCCCCACCTGCGCATCGAGATCAAAGCGATCGCCTACCGTCCGCTCACGTCCCAGGCAACATGAAGAAGATCGATATGCATGCCCACTTCTTCCCGCGCATCACGCGGGAAGAAGCCGCCGCGCTGGACGCGGACAACGCGCCATGGCTCGCCGTCGACAGCGATGGCGAATCGGGCCACATCATGGCCGGCGACAGACGTTTCCGGCCCGTCTATCGCGCGCTATGGGACCCCGCGCTGCGCATCGAGGAAATGGACCGCAACGGGCTGGACATGCAGATCGTATGCGCCACGCCGATCATGTTCGGCTATGGATACGACGCCAGCGCCGCAGCCACGTGGGCGCGCCGGATGAACGACCTCGCGCTCGAGCATTGCGCCTATCGCCCGCAGCGCCTGAAGGCGCTGGCACAGGTGCCGCTGCAGGACCTGGACCTGGCGTGCATCGAAGCCTCGCGCGCCAGGGAGACCGGCCACGTTGGCGTGCAGATCGGCAATCACCTGGGTCCGCACGACCTGGATGACGAGCGCCTGGTCAGTTTCCTGGTGCATTGCGCGAACAACGATATTCCGGTGCTGGTGCATCCATGGGACATGATGACCGACGGGCGCATGAAAAAATGGATGCTGCCGTGGCTGGTGTCAATGCCGGCGGAAACGCAACTCGGCATCCTCTCGTTGATCCTGTCCGGCGCGTTTGAGCGGATTCCGGAAACGCTGAAGCTCTGCTTCGCCCACGGCGGCGGTGGTTTTGCGTTCCTGCTGGGTCGCGCGGAGAACGCCTGGCATTGCCGGGATATCGTGCGGCAGGACTGTCCCCATCCGCCCTCCCACTATCTGAAGCGGTTCTCCGTGGACAGCGCGGTGTTCGACGATCGTTCGCTACGTCTGCTGGTAGAAGTCATGGGTGCCGACCACGTGATGCTGGGCTCGGACTACCCGTTTCCGCTCGGTGAACAGGAAATCGGCAAGCTGGTCGCCAACAGCCCCGACCTCGATGAAACGGACCGGACGCGGATTCTGGCAGGCAATGCCATGCGCTTCTTCGGTCTGACAGGCTGAGGGCCCCGCTGCACATCGGTGCTCCGCCGCTGTATCGGACAGCGGCGGACATGGATGCCGCCTCGCCCGGTATCAGCCCGCGCTTTTCGCGCCGCCGGCCTGCTTCGACTGGATCAGTTCCATCACATGCAGGGTGAGCCGCGTGGTGTGGCTGCGCATCGCCAGATAGGCCTGCTCGGGATGGCCGCCCAGCACTGCCTCCACGATCTGCTGGTGCTCGCGGTGCGAAACCTCGAAGCGACGCTCGACGCCCGACTGCGCCGCGCGGAACGGCGCCAGCCGCTCACGCAGGCTTTCCACCGCCGCTACCAGGGTCGCATTCTGGGTGCCCTGGCAGATCAGTTGATGAAAGCGATGGTTCAGGGTCAGGTAGGCGTCACTGTCGTGTTTCTCCGCGGCGGAGATGGCCTCTTCGTGCAGGAGTTCCAGCTGCCGGCGCTGCATCGCGCTCATACGCTGCGTGGCAATGCGGCAGCACAGCGACTCCAGTTCGCACAGTGCCTCGAGCATATCGGCGAGTTGCTCGGGGCTGGTATTGATCACCACCCCGCCGCGACGCGGCACCAGTTCTATCAGGCCGCGTGCATCGAGCAGCCGTAGCGCCTCGCGCACCGGCGTGCGCGATACCTGGAAACGCTCGGCCAGCGCAGGCTCCTCGAGCTTCGCGCCGGGCGGCAGCGCGCCCGAGATGATCTCGTCGGCTAGTTGCTGGCCAATTTGGGAAGCGATGGTGGTCACGGTGTCCTCAGGTCTGGTACGCGCTGGATGCGACGCAATTATACGCGATGAAGACTGGATATTTTTACTTACCGATATGAGTACGTTTTTCTTTTATTGAACACACTTTACGTGTAGTGTATACATTCAAGTCGAATCGAATCCGGGCGTCTGGCCTGGATCCGCAACGACGAGAAGACACTGACCACAAAGAGGAGCACACCCATGAGCAGCAAACTGCGCCATATCGCCTTGTCCGTCCCCGACCCCTGGGCCGCGGCCGAGTTCTATCAGCAGGCATTTGGCTTCCGCAAAGTCGGCGAGACGGATTCGTCGCTGGCGCGCGGCGTCTACCTGACTGACGGCACGATCAGCATCGCCCTGCTGAACTACAAGAGCGACCACGCTGCCGGCGAAGACCGCGGCAAGGACTTCGTCGGGCTCCATCACATCGGCGTGTGGGTCGACGACATCGTCGAGGCACGCAAGACCGTGGAAGCAGCCGGTGGTCGCTATTACATGGGCGAAGTCCCGGTGAAGGGCAACATCTTCTACGAGGTGAAGTATCGCGACCCGAACGACATCATCATCGACCTGACCGACCACGGCTGGGGCGGCGCCTCCAAGGAAGCAAACGGCGACGACAAGGGTCCGGCCCTGCGCAATCCCGACCTGAAGGCCGACCGCAGCGGCATCTGACGGGCCTTCGCGCGCCGCCGGCGCCCCGGTCGGGGAGACACGGGCACCCGGTGCGCGCCAGACCTGCCCTGCGTCCGTGCGAGCGCACGGCACGCAGGGTTGCGTGTCGCGGCCATCAACTCGGCCAGCAAAGCATCCCCCGACCCCGATGCGCGGTCACCGCTTTGCTCAGCCAGTTCTGCAAGATTTCCTCGCTTGCCTCGCGTGCGTACCGATGGTCGCATGGAATCGGCGTCATGAAACGCCTCGTTCCGAGGCTGGCAAGCATGACGTCATCCGGGCCGGCCGATGCTGGTGCCCCATCGCATTCATATCCCGTCTTATAGTTAATCGGGCAGGTCCGGTGTCCGGAATCGGCCACTAGGCGACACTCAAAAGTTCGATTGCCAAAGGCCGCCACGGCTTCGGTTGCAGCCAATGCAACGCCCCCAGTTCCCGAGTCGCTCCGCAGTTCCCCACCTTGTCCAGGCGGGACGCCTCGCAAGCCTTAATCGCCCCGCTGCGCCTGCTGGTCATCCGTCGGCGCACCTGTAGTATTCGCGGCTACAGCGCCCCCCTATTGCTTGGATTGATCGGGGTAAATCTGGACGTACGGACGGTAAGAGTACAAACGGAGGCTGTTCCTTGGCGTGCCCAAGGGGTAGTCCTCAGGAGATACTACATACACGAACAGTTGCGGTCCCTTGATGTCGAAGTAGACTATCTTGTCCGTCATGTCATTCGGCAATCGGTGCCGGAGGTCGACGCAATCCTCAAAGACTTGACCGGTACTCTTGATGCGCCATTTGACATAGAGAGTATCGGCAGGACGCATACGTCCGTAGACACCTGCCTGTTGGCCAATCCGTCCCTCCTCCAACGCCCATTTCGGCGGACGTGTACCGGTCATGTCGGAGTCGCCGTAGCGATAATTCAGCACCTCTACCGCGGGCACGGCTCCACGAGTATCAAAACTAAAGGAGTGATTGGCGGCCTTCTGAGACGAGGCACACGCCCCCAGAAAAAGCGAAGCCAGCAAAGGCATCGCCCAGTATAGAAGACGGTGCTGCACGGCGCGCTTGGGGTAGCTGGGGCAGTAGGTGATCATGACAAGTATCGATTGCTCAAAGCTCAGGGCAAACCTGGCCGGCTCTGAACAATCTAGCAAGGTTTCCCCCGCAACCGCGGCCAACGAAGTGGGGTGTATGAGTCGTGCAACACTGACCCTCAACTCTGTTGCGAGCAACCGCGAATCACTTGACCGGGATTTCGTCGTGATACGGCTTCGCTTGTTGCGCACGGCACTGAATGACCGATTCAGCCCAAACATCGGTCGTCCGCAAGACGGAGTTTGATAGGCAGCTCAGGGTCGGTAGCCGTCCACGCACAGAGGGCCGTCACATTTCCAATAAGAAATCCCGAATTCCGAGTATCGCTCTTCCCGCAGACTTCTATGGTCGGCGTCCCGGCTCCGCGCACAGCAACATGCAAGCCCGATCCTCCCCCGGCGGCGCCCGCTTTTTTTTGTGTTTGATGACGCGACTCTCGATTCACACGCCTCCCGCGTGCCGCTGACAGGATGGACACGACCGTTGGATGCATCGGGGTATAAAGCGTCCGTCACGCCGCATTTTCGCTGCGAGCGGACCTCCGGCCCAGAATAGACGCGCCGCGATCATGACTGCGGTCCTGCCCGGCAGGCAGTTTGACTTTGACTACATCGGCTACCAAGATGGACAGCAAACCGGACGCTGTCGACCCCAACAGGCGGTCTGAACTGCCAGCCTTCGCTGCGCCCGCCCCTCGCCTCCGGAGAACGTCAGCCATGGAAGCCGAACAGGTCGTTACGCAACCCAACGAAGCACCTCAGAACGAAAGATTCTGGCCTCATGGCTGGTGGCGCCTGATGGAAATTCGCATCGGCATCTTCCCGCTGCCGGTCTATATCCTGGCCGCCGCGCTGCTCGCTGTACTGATCTCCATCCACAAACTTGCCAACGAGATCTCGCTGGTCATAGTCCTGTTTGCATTCTGCGGCTTCACGCTCGCGGAGATCGGCAAGCGCATCCCTCTTGTCCGCGCCATCGGCGCGGCGGCCATCTTCGCCACCTTCGTGCCATCGGCGCTGGTGTACTACAAGCTCTTGCCCGAGCAGGTGGTCAAAGTCACAGCGGACTTTACCAAGGCAACGAATTTTCTCTACCTGTTCATCGCCTGCATCATCGTCGGCAGCATTCTCGGCATGGATCGCCATGTGCTGATCAAGGGCTTCCTGAAGATATTCGTGCCGCTGGCCGCGGGTTCCATCGCGGCGGGCGCGGTCGGCACGCTTGTCGGCACCGCACTCGGCCTCGGTACCTCGCACACTTTCTTCTATATCGTCGTGCCCATCATGGCCGGCGGCGTCGGCGAGGGGGCGATTCCGCTCTCCATCGGGTACAGCGAGATCCTTCACCAGGACCAGGGCCTCTTGTTCGCGACGGTACTGCCGCCCGTGATGCTTGGCAGTCTTACCGCGATCATCCTGTCCGGCACGCTGAACTACCTGGGCAAACGCTACCCCGCCTATACCGGCGAGGGCCGTCTGCAACCCGGCGAGCACGATGAGCTGGACGCGAACCAGAAGGAAATCACCGGGCACGTCGATGTGGACCACATCGCTGCGGCGGGCGTAACGGCGCTGACGCTCTATGTGGTCGGGATCATGTGCCATCGCCTCTTCGGTCTGCCGGCGCCGGTGGCCATGCTCTTCATCGCGGTACTGCTCAAGCTGACGCAGGCCGTGTCACCACCACTGCAGGAGGGTGCATTTGTGGTGTACAAGTTCTTCTCGACGGCGGTCACCTACCCGTTGCTGTTCGCGATCGGCGTGTCGTTGACACCTTGGGACAAACTGATCGCCGCATTCAACCTGCCGACGATCATCACCATCGTCGCCACCGTGGCAACGCTGATGGCCGTTGGCGCCTTGGTGGGCACCTGGATGAAGATGTACCCGATCGACACTGCCATCGTAACTGCCTGCCACAGTGGCCAGGGAGGAACCGGGGACGTGGCGATTCTTACCGCCGCCAACCGGATGACGCTGATGCCTTTCGCGCAGATTGCAACCCGCATTGGCGGCGCCGTGACGGTCACGGTGGTGTTGCTCGTGCTCGCCCGGATGCAGTAAGAAGGACGCGACTATGGTCCCTTTCCGGCCAACAGGAGCCACTCGGGAGCGGCCGCCGCTCCGGCGAACGGCCGCGGGGGTCCACCCGGCTTGGCGCGTGGTGCCGAAACGGCACAGTCTTGCAAGTCGCACGATGCACATCTGCAAAGGAGCGGCGCTATACTTCGCGGCGATGCGTTCAACGCGTCCCCACCCCGCACCGAGAGAACCCGCTCCATGACCGAAGCCACCGCCCTGACGCCCGACGAACTCCAAGAGCTTGACGATCTGCTGGACGACCTGCGTCAGCGCGCCGAGGAAATCCCGCAATGGGAGTTCTGCGACGGCTTTCTCACGGCCTTGGTCTGCACGCGCCGCCGCATCCCCGCTGCCGACTACCTGCCCATGCTGCTGGGCGACGGCGCGGCGCTCGATGTAGCCGAGGACAGCCCGCTGCCGTTGCTGCCCGCGTTCCATGAAGCGGCCCAGCAGACCCGCTTTATGGAGCTGTGGCAGCGCCGGTGGAACGAGGTGGAGCACCAGCTCGACCAGCCCGTGGAGACGCTGGAGGACGAACGCACCTTCCATCCCGAGGTCATGGACATCCGCGGCGCCATCTTGAGCCTGCCCCAGGAAGAGCGCGCCGAGATGGATGGGCGGGAAATCCCGTCGTTTGGCCAGGTGTGGGCGCTGGGCTTCATGTTCGCGGTGGAGAACTGGCCCGAGGACTGGGCCGCCCCGCGCGACAAGGAGGCCGCCCAGTGGCTGGACGACGCGCTCGACAGCATCGTCGCCCTGACCGAGGACGACACCGGCCAGCCCGAGGTCTGCATGTACAGCGAGGATGGTCCGCCCAGCACCAGCCAGGCGCGCGTGGAAACCTTCGGCGAGGCGATCTGGGCTGTCTACGACCTGCGGCAGATCTGGAAGAGCCTGGGTCCGCGCGTGGAGGCCGTGGTGAGGGGCGACCAGCCCGGCCGCAACGACCTGTGCCCTTGCGGCAGCGGCAAGAAGTTCAAGAAGTGCCACGGCAGATAAGGGAAAAGCGCTTTCTCGCAGCTTATAGCTGCTTGTACCTTGTTTTTCGACTGGCGTGCCGGCGTGCCATCGCTAATGAGGCACGCATCGGCCTCAGCCGGGTGACTTAGGGTCGACACAGCCGGCTTTCGCAGTAGACTCGCCGCCCACCAAATGCTGTTGCACCTTAAAAACGTTTCGTTGGGCGCCACGAACTCTTTCGTGCAGGGCGCCATCCATTCGTTGGCGCCGCACCGCAGATGAATTTCCCATGCGGTACCGGCCGGCAACCCGGCCATCACCAGGCCGATCAGTGCCATTCAGCCAGAATTTGCCAATTGTCTGCCCGAATTGCTCAGGCGAGTCGCATGAGGGTGGCTGGTCGCCGCCGTCCAACGTCGAGCGACCAGTGGCCGGCCGACGACTTGCTCGCGGCCGGTTTCACGCCTCAAAAGGACGGGGCGACGCCGCCGCAGACTATGACCGTGACAATTGCTGAACGCGGTCGTCCGTCACCTTGAGCACGCATGCCGCATCGCTGCAAACATTACGTTGCTGCTTGATCCAGTCCATCTGCTGGGCTTTGAGTTGCTGCGGGTCTGCTGCCTTCTGTCTGGCGGCAGCAAATGCGGCGCCGAGGCGCTTGTCGGCTGCAGCGGTCTCGGGGGTGGAGCAGATCAGCTTCTCGATCTTCGTGCTCGCCTTGGCGCAGTCGAAGCTCGCTTCGATGACGGCATTCGCTGCCTCCTGCTGCCCGCTGACCTGTGGCGCGGTTTCGCTCGACACCTGGGGGAGAGGCTGTGAAGCCGGCGCCGAGTCGGCCGGCGACTTTTCTGCTACGGGCGCCGCCGTCTGGACGTTTGCCGGTGTGGGCGTTGCTGCGGCCTGAGCAGACGCATCGGGTGCGGCGGGCGATGCGACTTGCGCTGCCGCCGTGCCAGTCGCCGCACTCGATGCAGCCTTCTGCGTATATTCGGCGGCTGAAAGCAAGACCTCGATGGTCTGGATCGCGTCAATGAAGCGTGGCTTCTCCGTCTGGACTTCCACCTGGAACTGGCCGTCCTTGCCGTCGATCTTCGCGATCGTATAGGTGATGTCGAACGGTACCTTCTTGGTGTTCGGGTCCATTAACGACATGCCCTGTTCAATAAGGGTAGCGTTCTTCTTGATCTCTTCGTCCTTCTTCGCAGCCGCAAACACCATGCTGGCGCCGAGGATATCTCGATCGGAGGCACTCGCCGGAAGATTGAGGGCTTGTGCGAGGTCCGCACGGGCGGCGGCCCTATGCTCGGGGCTGGCACCCTCGTCGCTCGCTTCCTTGACCATGGCCATGACGTCCATGACGGAATACGTGCCCATCAGTTTCCGCCAGTTCTTCCAGAGTTCGGTCTGATAGGCGGGGTCGGATTGACTGCGCTGGAGGGCGTTGATCGTAGTGTCTGACACCTGGTAGTTCGCCACACCTTTGCACGAGTAGCTCTTGAGCTTTTCATCGTGAGCGACCACCACGGGTTGTTCGATCGTGAAGTGAATGCGCTGTTTGATCTGATCGGCAAGTGCGCCGGTGTCCTTGGTCACCAACTCCGTGAGAATTTCGCTGGACAGCTTCGTGGCCTCAACGTCGCCACAACTCGGAACGTCCTTGCCACAGCCGGCGAGGCCGGTGACTGCCAGAACCGCGACAAAGGGGTACAGCATCTTCTTGTTCATTTGGACCCGGAATAATAAGTTTGCAGCGCGATGTCGGCAACGTGCTGCGGATGTCAAACATCCGCCGGGAATCATATCCAGCCCACGGCTGCACGCAACTGTTCCTTGAGAGATGAGGACTGATTTTCAGCGCTTGTTGTTTTATCGCTTGGTTGAATTGCGCTAACTGGCCTCCATGGCGAAAGCGACTCGAATACGCGGTGAATGAGCGGACATTGAGCGGTGCTTTTGGCAGTTCTATATTCATGACATTTGAATTGGGGATGATGCGCACTAACCGTCTTGCTGGCAGGTTAAAGGCCATCTGGTTCTTCTCGTGTAAAAGACACAGGTCAACAGTTCACCGTGAGGAGTCTCACTGCGGGGGACTCCAACCGTTGTTTAGTCTGGCAAGCTTATTCAGGAGCGTACAGACTGCTGACGCCGACGCCATCCACAGGCATGCCGCCTGCATAGAGTGGCATGGGTAATCCTTGCGCCCATCCCTCAGCCAATATCTGCACATCACGGACAGGATTGGATGCCTTGGCCCGCTCGTTGCGGATGCGACAGGTTTCCGGGTCCATCGCAAACAGGGCGCGCGCAAAGATCCGTCCCTGTTCGGCCAGCCTGGTTGTCTTGGGACTGCGGATCTTTGTGAATTGCTGGAAGACTTCGTCCAGACTGCCGCTTGCGCCCTCCAGGCACCGAGCTAGATGCCAAGCATCTTCCAGTGCCTGGCAGGCACCTTGCCCCGATGTCGGCAAAGGCGCATGTGCTGCATCTCCAATCAACAACACATTGGCCCGACTCCATGTATGCAGTGGCTCCAGGTCATGCACAGCAATCAGCCGGATGGCATGCGCAGGCGTAGCCCGAATGATGCGGGCGACAGGCTCGGGCCATCCGGCGAATAGATCCTCAATCTCCTTGCGAATTCCTGAGGTGGAGGTTTCCCCAGGTAATGGCCGCGCCTGCGCCGCTGCCCAGTAGAGCAAATCGGTCCGGATTGCCACGCATCCGAAGCGCGTGCCCGCCCCCCAGAAGTCCTGAATCGCGATATCGTCGACCAGCGCACTTTGTCCTTGCGCCACGCCGATCCAGTTCACGAAGCCCTGGTAGATCGGCGTGTTGTCACCCGCAACAAATTTGCGCGCCACCGAATCCATACGGCCGTCGGCGCCGATGAGCAAGTCCGGACGGATGCTCACGCCGTTCTCAAAATGGGCCACAGCCTTGCCATGGGCATCCAGATCGATGGCCGCCGCCCGGTGTCCGAACTCCACCGGGATACCTGCCCGCGCCGCATGTTTCAGCAACACAGCCTGCAAGTCCCGGCGCAGCACCGTTTGGGTCGGATACCCCATCGTCCGATCCAGCAGCGCAATATCGACGCCTCCCAGAGCGTTGCCTGCCGCATCGTAGCGATGCGCCATCACAGGCCGGCCACCAACAGCCTCAATGTCTCGCAGCAGTCCCAGCTCTTGCAGCACAAGGCCAGCATTGGGCCAGAGCGTCACGCCAGCTCCCATGGTCGCAGGCGCCGCCCGGCGCTCATAGACGCGGGGGCGGTACCCCTGCTGGTGCAAGGCCAGCGCCACGCTCAGACCCGCAATGCCGCCGCCAAGTATTCCAATTTCCACGGTGAAGCTCTCCTTCTCAAACGGTCCTGATGCACGGCCAAGGGTGATGCATCGGACAAAAATGGCATCTTAGATTCCACCGGCAGCGAGAACTAGCATGTGAAAATGGGTAGATTTCATACCTCAAACGGGATAATCAATGCGCGATGCACTTGATCTGAATACTGTCCGTGTCTACGCGGCAGTCGTCGATGAGCAGAGCTTTGCTGGCGCATCACGCCTGTTGGCCATGCCCTCGTCGAATGTCAGCCGCCACGTCGCAGCACTGGAGCGCAGACTCGGCGTACGCCTGCTGGAGAGAAGTACCCGCCATCTGCGCATGACGGAAGCCGGCCGGCTGCTCTACGAACGCGCAAAGCCCTTGCTCGACACCTTGCTCTCCACGGAGGAAGAGCTTGGCGTGGTACAGCGCGAATTGCGCGGCCCTCTGAAGATGTGCATGCCCGGCGAAGCGCCAAGGCTGCTGGCTCCCATCCTGGCCGAATTCTGTAGCCTCCATCCCGGCATCGAGCTGGAATGCGATACGCGGATGACCGGACTGGAAGTGCTTCGAGAGGACGTCGACCTTTCCATCGTCTTCCATCGGGGTCATCAGGAGGACAGTGCCTTCATCACCCGCGAACTCGCTACACTGCCCAGCATCGTGGTCGCAGCTCCCTCCTTGCTGGCCAAGACTGGAATGCCACGCTATGTGCGAGAGCTGAAATCTCTGCCCTGCATCACCACCCTCAGCGCACTGAAGGGCCAGCCCTGGCAGTTTCAGGACGCGGCGGGCGAAATCGTCAAGGTGCCGGTCCGTAGCCGCTACCGCGTCAACAGCGGAGAACTGGCCGTGGCGGGCGCACGGCAGGGCATCGGTTTCGCGATTGTGGCGGCTTACCCATGCCAGGAAGATCTTGCCGCTGGCCGATTGCAAGAGGTGACACTGGACCTGTGTCCTGCGCCGTTGCAATTGCTTGGTGCCTACAGCCACCGGCATTCCGTAACAGCGCGTGTGCGGGCATTACTGGAATTGATTCAGATGAGGTTAGGCGAACTGGGCAACCTCGCGAGGTGAAATGCGCGATGCATCTGAATCGCCGAATGTCTGCAATGGGGCGGTAGCCGCCTTCTGCGCCAGAAAGCCTATGCCTGGATAGGCGGAGGGCCGAGACCGGCCAGATCCGGACAACCATCTTGCAGGCTAGCAAGCCGCTCGAAACGCGGTGTGCTCTTGAAGATCCATGGCGGGGTGCTACCTCCCATTCCAAGATTCATGTTGAATCAAATCACTCCAAATACGCCCTTTGGGTTTACGCTTTAGCTTCTCTAGGCGACTCCTTCGCAATTGCCGGGGATGGTGATGCAGACCTTTTCGTGGCTTTCGCAACCAGGTGACACGGTGCGTATGAACAGTGTCGTTCCGCCAGCGCAAATCGGCTTCCGATTTCGCAGCAATGCGTTGATTGGTACTCACGGGATCGATGCACGCATCCGGTGGCGCCACGCAGTTTCACAAAGCACGGTCATACGACTGCTGCAGGTAGCGGGCTTTGCCCTCTTCTTCGCGGCATCGCTGGCGTACGCACAAGACACCGTTCGCGTGCGAGGCACTATTGAGCATGCCGAGGGTCAGACCGTTGTAGTCAAGTCGCGTGAGGGTGCCAAGTTGAAGGTCTTGTTGGCCGACAACGCCTCAGTCGTTGCCGTTGTGAAGGCCTCGATTTCTGACATCAAACAGGGCTCATTCGTTGGGGTCGCCGGGATGCCGCAGGCAGATGGGAGCCAGAGGGCAATCGAGGTGCTCATCTTTCCCGAGACCATGCGTGGGACCGGCGAAGGACACTATCCGTGGGACCTTCGGCCGCAGAGCACCATGACCAACGCCACTGTCGTCCACATCGAGCAGACCGTAGCCGAGGTCGACGGACGCGTCTTGAGCGTGAAGTACAAGGATGGCGAGAAGAGAATAATCGTGCCAGCGAATGTGCCAATCGTGACCTTCGTGCCGAGTGACAAGAGCGAGCTCAAGCCTGGGATGCACATTTTCATCAGCGCTGCAAAACGGCTGCCTGATGGGACGCTACAAGCATCGCGCGTCAATTTCGGCAAGGACGGGCTCACACCGCCGATGTAATTGTGGCAACGGATCAACCTCGGCTTTCGGCAATGTCGTACGGCGGCCCTGTGAACGTGAGCCGAGGGCGGAGTTCGGCCATGGGGCGACATTCGTCACTGCATTCAAACTGTTGACGATTCACACCTCTTTTCTGTGCATGAAGGCAATGAAAATGACGACGACCATGCTTGAGTCCGCGTTGACCTGTCCACATTGCGGATTCATGTCGGTCGAAGTGATGCCGACAGACGCCTGCCTCTACTTCTATGAATGCACGAAGTGCAAGGCCTTGCTTTCCCCGAAGTCTGGCGACTGTTGTGTCTTCTGTTCGTATGGCTCGGCCAAGTGCCCGCCCAGTCAGGAATCACGTGCTTGCTGCTCGGGTTCCGCTACTCCAGCCAAACGTTGAGCGCCCGCTTTCCGGAAGATCGATCAACCCGTCTTCGTTCAGCCTTTTCGCCAGCTCGTACTGCCCTCCCCCGTCAGCCCTGTTGCCCCGATACGAAAGCGCCAGTCGGTTCGCTTTGGCGAGCCTCGGCCAGAATCCAGTCCAGAAATGCATTCTGCGCGGCGCTCCGTGGCCGCTGTGCGTCGACACAGGTGAAATAGCCGCGCCCGGTGTCGACTCGCAAATCAAAAGGCATCACCAGTTCACCGGCTTCCAGCTCGCGTTCGATCAGGCAGGGTTGTGTTAGCGCGATACCCAGTCCGGCCTTCGCCGCAAAGATCAGATTGATGCTCAGGTCGTAGCCTGGGCCCAGCTTGGGTGCGACCCCGAGTCCGGCCGCCTTGGCCCAGAGCGCCCAGTTTTCCGGGAAATTCGTATGGTGGAGCAGCGCCTCTTGAAGCAAGTCTCCGGGACGCTTCAGGCGCGAAAGCAATGATGGCGCGCAGACCGGAACGAGTTCGCGTCCGAGTAGGTATTTCACTTGCATTCTGGCCGGCCAACGTCGCTTGGGGCGCTTCACCTCAATCCAGACGTCGATGTCATCGCGGCTGAAGTCTTCGTCATGGCGAAATTGCCGCATTTCGACGTCCACATCCGGGTGCGCCTCCCTGAAGCGCGCGAGGCGGGGAAGCAGCCATTGAGTACCGAGCGTGGGAATCACGCTCAGCCGCAGCTTTCCGTCAGCGCGTGGCCCCTGAAGCCTGGTCGCCGCAGCCTCGAGGGCCAGCACATGGCGCTCCGTCAATTTGCGCAATTGGCGGCCTTCTTCGGTCAGCGCCACACCCTGCGATGATCGCTCGAACAACTGGCAATCACCGAGGTGCTGCTCCAGACGTTGCACTGCTCTGCTGACAGCCGCCTGGGTGACGCAAAGCTCCTCGGCCGCCAGGCGGAAGCTGCGCAGGCGACTCACCGCCAGAAAGGCATGCAGTTCCACCAGTGAAGGAGAGCGAATTTTCATGGGTCATTACATTTTGTTATCGTGCTCAATGGTTTTGTCGTTTGCTTGCGGATCTGCGTCTGCTTAACCTTCGGGCAACGCTAACTCGCACGCCGGCAATGTCCATCAATCGTCGCACCTTTCTCAAAGCAACCGCCCTTGGCAGCCTTGGCGGCCTGGAACTGCCCGCCTTTGCCGCCGACAAATATCCCACACGCCCGATCACTCTGGTTGT
Organism: Cupriavidus sp. HMR-1; assembly: GCF_000319775.1. Classification (NCBI taxonomy): domain Bacteria; kingdom Pseudomonadati; phylum Pseudomonadota; class Betaproteobacteria; order Burkholderiales; family Burkholderiaceae; genus Cupriavidus; species Cupriavidus sp. HMR-1. The sequence goes on along the minus strand of NZ_ANKP01000084.1, from coordinate 7,396 downwards.
GCCGTTCTCCCCGGGTGGCTCGGTTGACGTGTCCGGCCGCCTGATCGCCGAGAGGTTGGGCAGAGCGATTGGCCAGCCTGTGGTAATCGACAACCGGCCCGGCGCCGGGGGCGCCATCGGTTCGACGTATGTAGCGAAAGCGCAGCCGGACGGCTACACCCTCATCGTCACCTCGCAGAGCACGCATGTCGTGAATCCGGCGATGAACCCCAAGCTGCCCTATGACGCCGTGAAGGGCTTCTCGAATATCACGCTCATCAGCCGACTGTCAAACGTGCTGCTGTGCAATGCATCGCTGCCGATTCGCAACTTCGCCGATCTGGTCAAGTACGCGCGAGCCAATCCCTCCGCGCTGAACTATGCAAGTGCCGGGACGGGTTCGGTGTCACACGTCAGCATGGAGCTTCTCAAGACCCAGGCGGGTATCCCGATGACGCATGTGCCCTATCGGGGCGCCGGAACAGCTTTGACCGACCTGCTGGGCGGGTCGGTGCAGCTGACCTGGAACAATCTGTCCTCCAACCTCGACCACATCCTGCAAGGCAAGTTGCGTGCGCTGGCCGTGGCGGCACCGGCGCGCGTGCCGCAACTGCCGGATGTGCCAACCTTTGCCGAACTCAAGCTGCCTGACCTGAATGAGACATCATGGACCGGCCTTGCCGCCCCGGCAGGGACACCGCATGCGATTGTTCAACAGCTCTACCTCGCGGTACGCAAGATTCTCGCGGAGCCTTCGACTCGGTCCATCTGGACTGCGAAGGGCATGATCGTGCCCGAGGACATTACGCCGGAAGCCTATACCAGGGAAACGGAACAGCGCATCAAGTTCTACCAGCGCATCGCCAAAGACAACCACATCGCTTTGGATTGACGATGGCCATCGATTCCAAGGCAGTTACAGCGCTTCCCGACCTGCTCCCCCTGCACGACGAGCTTGCCGCGCTGCGGCAACACATCCACCGGCATCCGGAGCTGGCCTTTGAGGAGCACGACACTGCGGATCTGGTTGCCGGGAAGTTGCAGGAATGGGGATACCACGTAACGCGCGGCATCGGAAAGACGGGACTGGTTGGCCAGTTGCGCGTGGGAAACGGTGACAAGTGTCTTGGTCTGCGCGCCGACATGGATGCCCTGCCTATCCAGGAAGACACCGGGCTTCCCTACGCCAGCATCCGGCCCGGCCTCATGCATGCGTGTGGACACGATGGCCACACCGCGATGCTGCTTGGCGCGGCAAAGCACCTTGCGGCCACGCGGAACTTCTCCGGTACGTTGAACCTGATCTTTCAGCCTGCAGAGGAGCGCGGGTTCGACAGCGGCGCCAAGGCCATGGTGGCGGATGGTTTGTTCGATCGCTTTCCTTGCGACATGGTGTTTGCCATGCACAACCATCCCGGCGCACCCCAAGGCCGGTTCCTGATGCGTCCGGGACCGTTTCTGGCCGCGGGCGATCGGGTGTTCATCAAGGTCATCGGCCTGGGGGGCCACGCCGCGCGCCCTCATCTGGCGGTCGATCCGCTTGTGGCAGCGGCTGCCATCGTGATGGCACTCCAGACCGTAGTCTCCCGCAACGTCCCCCCCAACGAGTCGGCAGTACTCACGGTTGGCCGGCTACGTGCGGGAGACGCACTGAATGTCATTCCGGGCGAAGCCGAGATCGGGATCAGTGTGCGCTCGTTCAGTCCGGAGGTGCGCGCACTACTGAAGGATCGCATCACCACGCTGGTCCACATGACTGCCGAATCGTATGGCGCGAAAGCTGAAATCCGCTATGTGGAAGGCTACCCGGTAGTCGACAACGCCGCCGACGCAGTTGCCTTGGCGGGGGAAGTTGCCATGGCACTTGTTGGCCCAGCGGACGTGGACCACGACTATCCGAAGATGATGGGTAGCGAGGACTTCGCCTACATGCTGCAGGAATGCCCGGGGGCGCTCGTCCGTATTGGCAACGGCCCATCTGACGGCGGGCGCGGCTTGCACAACCCGCGCTACGACTTCAATGACCGCAACCTGGCGTTGGGTGCAGCGTACTGGTGCCGACTGACAGAGACGTTCCTGGCCTGAGCGCAGCCCGAAAAACGAAAGCAGTATGTGTGGCGGCGAAGAGGGGCAATCGAACAGCTCGCATGGGTCGGGAAGAGGCGGCCTCGGCTTCTCAGCGGCCGTCCGTCCGCGGCCAACTTCGGTCACTGACTCGCGCTTCATCGCGGGAATTCGAGCGTCGGCGACTTCCGGCTAACGGGTCGTCGCGAACTACCCCAACACGGCGCTGACGGTAAAGCAGGTAGCCTCATACAACAAGCGGCAATATACAAGGCTGGGGGGGACGCCGGTGACGCATTGTCAACGATGCTCGGATGAGAGCGGTGCGCGTCGGAGCCGGAACGGCCCTTACACGCAGCGTGCATTCTTACCTGGGATCGGGTTCAGGCGGGTCAGGAGTGCCCACCGGAACCGTGGCAAGCCGCCCCCTCTTGCTTCCAAGCTCTCCCAATTCTGTTCGCATATCGACTGACCGGGTCTTCATAGACGGGCCCGCCACAATCCCACCACGTCCAGTCCGCTGGAGGCGCAATAGTAATCGTTCTATCGCCAATTTCTCAGGACACCAGCGTCATCCTGTAGAACAGCTCCACGCGCTCCACCGCATCGCTGCCGTCTTCCTGGAAGCGGCGGATGTGCTCGCTCTGCGTGTGATGCGCTTCCTGCGCGGCCGGGTTTTCCCAGTGCTCGACGAAGACGAAGCGGCGCGGATCATCCTTCTGCTCGAACAGCTCGTAGCGTAAGTTGCCCGCATCGCAACGCGACGGCTCTACCACTGCGCGCAGTTTCTCCCGCAGTTCGGCTTCGCGTCCTGGCTTGGCATACAGGACCGCCAGCACATAAAAATCGTCCATTATTCGCTTCCCTCGCATCAGACAGTAGTGTCTGCACCACTAGTCAAACGCACTGCGCACGCAAGGACATTCCAGCACCGCAGATCGCTCTGTCCCACCCCCGAAGCATCGCCTATGCTGCAGGTTATCGCAACGCACCGGTACCGCCTGGTTCGGCGCGTGATGCAACCGATGCCTACCTCTGTTGCAAGCCTTCAGGATGGCGTCGTGCAGGCTACATGTGTCGCCTGCGCGATGCGCAGAGTAGCGGCAACCCACCCTTTGCTCTGGAGATAACCATGGCCAGCGAACCCATTCGGGACCCCGCCAACGACCACCTGCTGACTCCGCAGAACGCAGCCTTCGTGATCATCGACTACCAACCGGTCCAGGTGAACTCCATTGCTTCCATGGACCGCCAGTTGCTGGTCAATAACATCGTCGGCGCCTCCCGTGCCGCGGTGGCCTACAAAGTGCCGATCGTCCACTCCACTGTGAATGTGAAGACCGGCCTGAACAAGCCGCCGATTCCGCAACTGCAGAAGGTGCTGGGCGACTTCCCGACCTATGACCGCACCTCGATCAACTCCTGGGAAGACGTGGAGTTCCGCGCGGCGGTGAAGGCCACTGGGCGCAAGAAGCTGATCATGACCGCGCTGTGGACCGAAGCCTGCCTGACCTTCCCGGCGCTCGACGCGCTCAAGGAAGGCTATGAGGTCTACGTCGTGGTCGATGCCGTGGGCGGCACCTCCGTTGCCGCCCACGAAGCCGCGCTGCGCCGGATCGAGCAGGCCGGTGGCAAGATGATCAGCGTTGCGCAACTGTTCTGCGAACTGCAGCGCGACTGGTCGCGCTCGGAAACTGTTCCGGCCTTCATAGACCTATTCATTCAGACGGGTGGCACGGCCGGCATCCAGTTCTCCTACGACCGCGATTGATGCGTGGGCCGGCTTGCCCCGGCCCGCATTTCTTCCCGCGCCCGCGTCCGTGCGTGTGGCGTGGGCGATCGGCCTTCGGTCGCAAAGCATCGAATACGGATTGTCGCGGCGCCACGGTCGCCGCGGCCGCAGCCCATTAGATAATCGAACCTTATCGCGAGCGCTTTACAAACTCGGAAGGCGAATGGCGGCTGTACCCCAGGAAGCAGCCCTTGCAACCGCTCGAACGCCGTTGGCCACTGTCACGTCTCGCAGTAAGCGGGTACACGGAAACAAGCACTCAGCCAAGGCGTGGTTAGCGGAAGTGAACCGGTCATCGGCACTGCCAAACGCGACAGTCAGCGACGATCGGATCGCGGCGCCTCCGCCAGCCGCAACTCCTGGGCCAGGCTGATCAACGCGCGCAATCGCGCGGGTACGAAGCGATGGCCGGAGTAATAAAGCCGCAGGCCGCCAAACGACGGGCACCATGGCACCAGCACTGGCACCAGCGCGCCGCTCTGCAATGCTTCCTCGATAAACCATTCGGAGAGAAAGCCGATGCCGAGCCCCAGCAGCACCGCCTGCTTGATGGCCCCCAACTCGTTGAGCGCAAAGCGCACCGGCAGATCCATCTGCAGTTTCTCGCCCTTGCGCTCCAGTTCCCAGTGATAGATGCCGCCGTGGGACATGCGCATGCCGATGCTCTGGTGCTTGAGGAGATCGCGCGGATGCCTGGGCGTGCCGTGACGCTTCAGGTATTCGGGCGTTGCCACCACGAGCATCCGCACATCGCGCGAGAGCGGCACGGCGATCATGTCCTGCGGAACGGATTCGGCCAGCCGGATCCCGGCGTCGAACCCTTCGGCCACCACGTCGATCAGGCGCGACTCGCTCACGATGTCGATCCTCACCTCCGGATAACGCTGCGCGTACACGTTGAAGAGCGGTTCGAGCAGCAAGGAAGCCACGCTCTGCGGTGCGTTGATACGCAGCGTGCCACTTGGCACGTCTGGGCCGGTACCGGCTTCCTCGCCGGCGCTCTTGATTTCCGCCAGTGCGGGAGCAATGCGCTCCACATATCGTTGGCCCGCGTCAGTCAGGGCCACGCTGCGCGTCGAGCGATTGAATAATCGCACCCGCAGGCGGGTCTCCAGCCCCGCCACGGCGCTGCTCACGGCCGTGGTGGACATGCCCAACTCCTGCGCCGCGCCCCGGAAGCTATTGCGGCGTGCGACGGCAAGCACCACTTCCAGCTCGGTCATTCCTGTTCTGTGCATGGATTGTCCTGAATATCGGGATGCATCATCACCCGTGAGACGGCTTATCAGAACAATAAATCATTCCTAGACTGCGTTGCACATCCCACCCGAAAGGAATTCACCATGCAACGCATCGAACACATCTACATCAACGGAGAATTCGTCACGCCACATGGCCAGGAATGGTTCGACCTCTACAACCCGAGCACCGAGGCCGTCATCGGCCAGGTGCGGCTGGGCGACGCAGAGGACGCGCAGCGCGCCATCGCGGCAGCGCAGGCCGCATTCCCCGCCTGGTCACGCACCACGCGCGCAGAGCGCATCGCCGCGCTGCGGCGCATGCACAAAGCCATCGCGGCACGTGAAGACGAACTGATGGAAGCCATCCAGGTTGAATATGGCGCGCCGCTGGTGCGCGGGCGCTGGATGGCGACATACCCGGCCGACGTCATTGCCCAGGCGATAGAGGCGCTGGAGTCGTTCGTGTTCGAAGAGCAAGCGGGCGCTGCCAAGGTAATCCATACACCCGTAGGCGTCGCGGGTCTGATTACGCCGTGGAACAGTGATGCAGGGTTTATCTGCAACAAGCTGGCCACCGCACTGGCGGCCGGTTGCACCGCCGTCATCAAGCCCAGCGAAATGAGCGCGATGCAGACGCAGGTCGTGATCGAGGCGTTGCATGAAGCCGGCCTGCCCCCGGGCGTGTTCAACATCGTCAATGGCCGGGGCGACGTCGTCGGTGAGGAGATTGCGCGCAACCCTGGCGTCGCCAAGATCTCGTTCACGGGCTCGTCTGCGGTTGGCCAGCACCTCGTGGTCGCAGGAGCGGCCACGATGAAGCGCGTGACGCTGGAACTGGGTGGCAAGTCGCCCACGGTGGTGCTGGACGATGCGGACTTTGCCGCCATCATGCCGCTGGCGCTACAGGCCGGCTTCCTCAACAGCGGTCAGGCTTGCATCGCGGGCACGCGCATTCTTGTGCCACGCAGCCGACTGACCGAGTTCGAGCAGGCCGCGAAGGCGGCGATCTCGCAAATTCGCTCCGGCGACCCGCGCGATGCCGACACCGACATCGGCCCGATGGTCAGCCGGAAACAGTGGGAACGGGTGCAGGACTACATCCGTCTTGGGCAACAGGAAGGCGCGACGCTACTGGCAGGTGGTGAAGGCCGGCCCGAAGGCATGAACACGGGATGGTTCGTGAAGCCCACGATCTTCACGCATGCCAACAATCAGATGCGCATTGCTCGCGAGGAGATCTTCGGCCCCGTGCTGACCATCATCCCCTATGACGACGAAGCCGAGGCGATTGCCATTGCCAACGACACGCGCTATGGCCTGAGCGCCCTGGTATTGGGCAAGAACCCGGAAACCTGCGAACGGGTGGCACGCCAGATCGATTCCGGCCGCGTGCTCGTCAACACCCTGGCGCACGAGCCGCGCGCACCGTTCGGAGGCTTCAAGCATTCCGGGCTCGGGCGCGAAATGGGCCGATGGGGTATCAGCGCGTATCTGGAGCCGAAGACGTTGATGACGAACGCAAGCTGAGCCCGACAGCCCGGCGCCAATCGGCGCCGGTACCTGTCGGACGATGCCTCACGGGGTCGTCGTCAGTGCCGCGGCTTCCGCGGCACAGTCCCGCACCGGCGGCAGACCCTGGGCACGCACCTTGGCCAATTCGTCGCGCGCTGCGGCCAGATCGGCCTCGAATACCGGATCGGCATGCATACGCGCCACCGTGGCCGCCGCCACCATGCGGCCTTCATTGACGTCGCTCTGCCAGTGCACGTTGCAGGCAATGCGGCTTTGTCCGAAGGCACGGCCGCGTGCCAGGATGGCGTCAGCGCGATCGGGGGCGACCTCGGTCAGCACCAGCGCCCACGCCCAGCCCGCCGCGCTATGACCGGACGGATATGAACCGTCCTTGGCCAGCTTGGCTTCCTCGCCGGGCGTACAGGACGGCGTGTGAGTGGCGACGAACGGACGCGTGCGGTTGTAGCGATCCTTCGCGCGGTAGGTCGCCAGGCCCGCATCGACCAGCGTCCGCCGCAGCAGCATGTACAGGCGCGGCGTCTGCGCCTCGCTGACGGGCGCGTTCAGCGCGCAGGAAAACGTGCCTGCCGCTGCCGGGAAGCTGAGGTCCGCGTCGAGTTGCGCCTGCTTCCAGCGTGCCGACCCCGGCTTGGCCCACTGGGTCTGAGCCAGCCTTGCGGTGTCCTTGTCCAGCGCGAAGGCCGCCGATTCGGCCGCCGGCGGCGGTGGCACCAGCGCCAGGCTATCGGGCCGCGCTTCCGGGGCCAGGTAGCCGGCGGGAATGCCGGGACGCAGCTCCGGTACCTTG
>NZ_ANKP01000083.1:0-34730 GCF_000319775.1 Cupriavidus sp. HMR-1 | reverse complement strand
GCGTTTGCAGTGCGTTTCGTGTTGCAAGGGGGCGAATAGTACGGGACACCCACAGGGTTGGCAAGCACTTTGTCATAAAAGTTTTATGCAACGATGAAAGGGCTTCTTTCATCACATCAAGGGGCGCGATCAACCCTGTATAGAATCTGTGCATCGGCCTCCCCGGGCCCTCTTTCAAAAGGAAGCATCCATGACTATTGAAGCGACGTGGTTGGCAGACTCCGGTTCGAGCGTGTGTGACCTGAGCAATGGCACGGCCCATTGGAAGGCAGATCTCGACGCACCGGCTGGCGATGCGGCCCTTCCCAATCCTCATGACCTATTGGATTCCGCCCTGGCTGCCTGCACGACCCTCACCCTGCAGATCTACGCAAAACGGAGGAACTACGACCTGCAGGAAGTTCGCGTAACGGTTTCGCATGAAGAGGCGCCCGGCACCTACAAACTGGTGAGACGCCTTGAACTCCTGGGCAATCTCGATGAGAAGGCTCGGGAGGATCTGCTGCGCGTCGCCAACAAGTGTCCGGTTCACAAGGTGCTCGCCTCCCAGATCTCGATCGACACCACGCTCGCAGGCTGACGCATCTCCGACGTCTTGATTTAATGAATGATAATCGTTATCATTCATCTCCTCGGGTTCAGACACACCCGAGTCAGCAAATGGGTTCCCGGACACTTCCCGTGTCCGGCCTTTTTCGCTATCCAGCCATTCTTCCCCTCCGTCATCACCCTGCCCTACTAGATCCGCAACGTTGCCTGGCAGCGCGACACGCACTTGTCGTCCACTGACCTTGCACCGTCGTTGGGCGCATTCGCTCGCTTTGTGCGCTGCCCCACGCAGCCAGTGTTGCTACAGGTCGTAGGCGCCACCCCACCGCTTTGTCGGCCCGGGGCATCGGCTTACCATGAAGCCAAAAAAGAACATTGGCAGTGCGAAGCAAGGAATGCATCAGGAGCGGGGACACCTTGGCGAATTACATTGAAGAGTATTGCGCGCGTATCCGGCGGGGCGGCGCGCGAGGTCTTGCGGAGAAGCCCGTCGTCATCGGCCAGGACAACATCTACGCGATGCAGTACGTGCCGTACGAGCACTGGAACAACAGTGCGCGGCTCGTAATCGTCAGTACCACGCCCGGGCATACGCATGTCCGGCTTGCGGCAACCGTCACAGAGGAACTGCTGCAAACCCAAGCACCAGGACCACGGATCCAGCGCGAGAACAAGCGCCGCGTGGAACTGGGCGGGCGGATGGTGCGCCCTAACCTCATACGAATGCTCGACCACTTTCGCGTGCCGGCACTGATCAGCCAGCCAGATGCCACGTCCCTGTGGGACGAGGAGGGCTTCGATTCGATACAGCCGCTGGCGTTGCTGCCCCACGCCACGACGCGCCGCGGGCTGACTTTCGACGGTCCGCTGGATGAACTGCTCGACACACCGATGCTGCGTGACGTGTTCCAGCGGGAGTTTCTGGACCGGCTCCCGCAATACCCCCGGGACGCCCTCTACATCGGACTCGGTCGCACGGCATGGTCCGGGCTCGAACACGCCGTCCGAGCGGGGCTGCTCTGCCAGCAACAGCTGCTGGGCATGATGCCCGTCCCCACGCGGGCCGGTAGCATGGTGCGCTACTTCCTGCGCGAGGTCGGGGAACCCGATCTTTCCCCCAACGATCCGGTCCGGCATCGCATCGCCTGGCTCGATGCCGCCCATCGGGAAATGGAAGCTGGCGTGGAACGGCTGCGTGCCGAATCGATATCTTCAGCACAACCTCGCCGGCTCACCGCCTGACCCTGCAGCCAAAGTGACCCAGACCCCACGTCGGTAGGGATCAACCCACGCGTCCCACGCCGATATTCCTTCTTGAGGAATCTGACCTCCTCGCATTCCCGATTGGCGGCCCCCGTTTGAGTGCGGAGGGCCGCAATTTTTTTGTGCCGTCGGACTGCCCGCATCGGCCAGTCGCAAATCCGACACCTTCCATGGAAAATTCCTACACGAACTGCGGAATCGTCGCATTACCGGAGCACTAACGCCTCCCTATACTGCCCCGTCATGTAGTGACCGCCCCACTGAATGGTCGGGCTACCACCAGGGCAGCAAGGCATGGCAAGCATTCTTATCGTCGACGACCACCCCGCGCTACGGCTGGCGCTGCGTACCCAGCTTTCACAGCTTCTGGGCGTGACAACCCTTCTGGAGGCCGATAACGGGCAAGGCGCGCTCAACCTGGTCCGGCAGCACAGGCCAGACCTTGTCCTGCTGGATCTCGACATTCCCCGCATGAGCGGCCTGGATGCCGTGCCACGCATACGTGCCCTCCACCCCGCCGTCCGCATTCTGGTTCTTTCCGCCCAGGATCCCATCCCGTTCGCAGCACGCGCCTATCACGCCGGCGCACAAGGCTTTGTGAGCAAGACGCAAAACATGGACGCCATCCTCCGATGCGTCGAGAGCGTGCTTGGGGGCTTCACCGTATTCCCCAACAACAACCCTCGCGACAACCCGCGGGAAAGCCGCGTCGTCGGCGACAGCGAAGGACTGAGCAAGCTGACGGACAAGGAAGTGGAAATCCTGCGGATGCTGACCCGTGGCATGAGCAACAAGGCCATCGGCAAGGCGCTGTTCATCAGCAACAAGACGGTCAGCAGCTACAAGACCCGCGTGATGAAGAAGCTGGCCGCGGATTCACTGGTGGACCTGATCGACTTTGCCCGACGCTGCCGGCTGATTCCATGACGTCCTCCGGCACCCCCTCCGTGCTGACCACCGAGGAATGCCAGGCGTTCGGCCCGGCGCTGGCAAGCGCCGCGCGCGAAGACCCCACCGTGTACCACCTGCTACTGACCCGCCTGATCGACGCCAACCACGGCGATCTCACCGATCTGCGTCGAGCCGCCAAGCTGCGTGACTGGGCTGGCGTGCATCGGAGCATTCATCGCCTCAAGGGCAGTGCGGCGCTGGCCCGATGTCCGACGCTGGTCGCGGCCGGCAAGTCCATCGAGTCGGCGGCGAAGTATCGCAAGGCCGCCGTCGTAAACGCGCTGCTGCCACGCTATGTCGCCATCGTCACCGAATTCAACGACCGATTGCGCGATCTGCGCAGTAACAGGCGCTCCGCGCCGGGCGGCGACAACGTTCAAGGAATTTGATCAAGCCGTCCATCAGACACGCGTGCAAGCGTCCCGGTCCGCTGGCAAACTGTGAGCCTGCTCCGGCCGCGCCCCCAAGTCATGTCTGCCGCCGGGAGCTTCAATAGTTCAGGCGGGAGACCTTGTCGTGGGTGATTTACAGAGCTTGCTCGATGGTCACGGGCTGATGCTCGTGTTTCTCAATGTGCTGGCCGAACAGGCCGGGCTGCCGATTCCTGCCTACCCCATGCTGTTCGTGGCGGGTGCGTTGTCGATGCAACCGAACGGCCCCTCGATCGGTACGGTACTGTTCGCCGTGATTGCCGCCTGTCTGATCGCCGACACCGCCTGGTACTTCGCCGGAAAGCGGCTGGGCCAGCCAATGCTGCGCACGATCTGCCGCGTCTCGATCTCACCGGATACCTGCATCCGGCAAACCCAGTCGCTATACCTGCGCGTGGGCCCCCGTTCGCTGATCTTCGCCAAACTGCTGCCTGGCGCCGGCGCGCTCTCCACGTCGATGGCCGGCATGACCGCCACGCCGTTCCTGACCTTCATCTTCTATGACGCGCTCGGCGCGCTGGTATGGGCCGGCGCCGCGCTGGTCGCCGGCATGGTCTTCAGCGATTTCGTCGATACGATCCTGGCCGCCTTCAGCGCCTTCGGCCACATCGCTCTCATGGTGGTGCTCGGCGCCTTCGCGCTGTTCATCGCCTGGCGATTCTGGATGCGCTGGCGCCTGCTGCGCCGGTCCGGCCTGATTCCGCGCATGACGGTCATGGAATTCGAGCAGCGCCGGGCGGCAGGAGACAAGCCAGTCGTCGTCATCGATGTGCGCGCCCATGGCGTCGCCCCCATCGAGCGCATTCCCGGCTCGATCGTGATGGAAATCAAGGGCCCCTTCGACACGTTGTCCGGCCATGACGCCAGTTCCGACTTCGTGGTCTATTGCGCATGTCCACACGAGATGTCGGCGGCCGTCCTGGCCGAACGCCTGCGCACGGCCGGGTATCCGAACACCTGGGCGCTAGCGGGTGGATTCGACGAATGGAAGCGGCTGCAAGGCACTTCGGGCCTGCCAACCGCCACGCCAGACGCGCCGCAGCAGATCATCGCGCACTAGAACCAGCGCCGGAGGCTCCACGCGGGCCTTTCGGTTCCCCTGTCGCTTCCTATACTTGGCCCAAACCGTTTGTGCACGGAGGGTGGCATGCCGGGCGAAGACCATGGTTGGGAAGAGGAAGCCGCGCGCGTGGCCCACCGCCGTCGCGCGCTCGACATTCCCGAGGTAGCGGGAACTGACGGACGCAACCGCGCGCTGGCGCTTTCCGGGGGCGGCATTCGCAGCGCCACGTTCTGCCTGGGCGTGATGCAAGCGCTGGCCGAAGCGCCTGCGCCTGATGGCCCCCCCAATGCTACCCGCGAGGCCAGCCCCGAAGCTACCCCCGAAGCCACCCCCAATACCAGCTCGACGCCGGCCGACACCCCGGGCACGCGCTCGCTGCTGGCCCAGTTCGACTACCTTTCCACGGTCAGCGGCGGCGGCTACATCGGATCGTTCTTCACCAGCCTGTTCGTACCGGGCCGCCTGCGTCGTGGCTCCAGTCCGCTTCAGGCCGCGCAGGACGCCTATCGCACACTGCAGTACGAGCCACCGGGCCGTATCCGCACGGGAGATGTCTACAGCGACGCCCCGGGCCGGGCCGCCGTGGCATGGCTACGCGAGAACGGCCGCTATCTCACCCCGACCGGTGCTGGCGACAACCTGTACGCGGCGGCAGTCATCGTCCGCAACTGGATGGCGATGCAATACGTCATCGGCAGTGCGTTGCTGGTACTGCTGGCCGCGTTGGCATTGGGCCTGCACAAGGCCACCGGGACCTGGCCCGGCTTGTGGCAGAGTGAGATGGACCTCCTGCATGACGCACGGCAGGCCATCAACGACGGCGACCTGGGAATCTGGTGGAGTTCCTACCTCTGGATGCCGGTGGCATCCACCGTGCTGTTCGTGCTGCCGCCCGGCATCGCGTACTGGCTCGTCTATCCCACATCCGACAATCCGCAGCAGCCCGTGCGTGCGCTCAACGGCGCCGTCCTGCTCACGATGCTGCTCGGCGCGCTGTTCCTTGCTGCGTCGTTATGGTTCCAGACAATTGAACCGAACATGCGCGTTGCCTATGCCTGTTTCGTGATCGGCGTGCTGGCGTGGCTCGGCGTGGCCGCCTGCCTGGTCATGCTGATGCCCGCGCCGCGCACGGTCACCAACTACCGTGTGCGCGCCACGCGGGTACTGCGTGGCGCGATGGGGTTCACGGCGATACTGGCCGCGCTGGGCCTGGCCGACACGGTCGCCCGCACGTGCTACCTCTACAGCTTCATGGCGGCGCACCCATGGGCCGCGATCGGCCCGGCCGGCGCGCTCGGCGGCCTGGTGTGGCTGGTCCGCTACGGGGCGACACTATTCGACGACGGCAAGCAGGGCGCCACGGATTCGGTCTGGCGCTCGCTGCTATCCCGGCTGCCCGTGTCGCTGCTCGCGGGATTGGTCGCCGCACTGGTCGCGCTGCTCGTCTTCGTGCTGTGGTCGTGGATCGTGCTCTGGGTGCGCTGGGACGGCGGCGAGCCCGTCGACTGGCATGTGTTCGGCAAGGCGTGGACCACCGCCGCGCTCGCCACGCTGACGTTGCTGGCGTTGTGCATGGCGATCGTGGTGGGACGCTTCGCAGGCTTCCTGAACCTGTCCACGCTGCAGTCGTTCTACGCGGCCCGCCTGACGCGGGCTTACCTCGGCGCGTCCAACGGCAATCGATTCAGCACCCCCGCGACGGACCGCGCGGCACGCCAGCGCTTCAGCGTGGCCGAGCCCGCGCCGGATGACGCGCTCAGCCTCAACGACTACTACGACCCCCGCGTTCTGGCCCCGCTGCACCTGATCAACGTGACGATGAACCAGACGGTGGACCCCGCGGAGCAGCTCGTTCAACGCGACCGCAAGGGCAAGCCGCTCTGCATCGGCCCCGGACCCGCGCTGGTGCAACCGGGCAATGCCCAGCAGCTTCCCGCCGACGCCTACGTGCGCTTCACGGTCGACGGGCAACTCTGCTGCGCGAAATCGCAGCAGCCTGCCGGCGCCGCCACACGTTCGATCGAGATGGCGCAGGCGCGTACCGTCGGCGACTGGATCGCGATCTCTGGCGCCGCGATCTCCACGGGCCTCGGGCGCGCCACGACGCTGGGCACGTCGCTACTGCTCGGGCTGGCCAATCTGCGGCTGGGGATCTGGTGGCCGTCGAACATGGCCGAAGGCGGATCGTGCGCAGTGCCGTCGGCCATGCGCCGCCCCGATATCGAACAGCGACTGCATCCGGCGCTGGGCGTGATCACAGGCCTGTTCCGCACGCAGTACTACCTTGCGTGCGAACTGGCCGCGCGCTTCCACGGCACGCGACGACGCTGGCAGTATCTGTCGGACGGCGGGCACTTCGAGAACACGGCTATCTACGAACTGCTGCGCCCCGAGCGCCGTGTCGGCCTGATCGTCGTCTGTGACTGCGGTTGCGACGGGGATTACCGCTTTGGCGATCTTGCCAATCTGATCCGGCTGGCGCGCATCGACTTCGGGCTTGAGATCGTTGTCGATCAGGCGGCGCCGGACGACGCCGTTCTGGGCCCGGTATTCGGCACGCCAGACGACTTCACCGCCAATGCCCCACCCGAGTCCCGCGACAAGGTCGCCATCCTGCTCAACGTCCATATCGCTGGCCAGGCGGGGGCACCCGACAGCGCGCCGATCACACGCATCGTGCTGCTCAAGCCTCGCCTGACGCCATCAGCGCCCGCGGACGTGCGGCAGTACGGCGCAATGCACCCGGCATTCCCGCAGGAAGGCACGGCCGACCAGTTCTTCGATGAAGCGCAGTGGGAAAGCTATCGCGCGCTCGGCGTGGCCATTGGTCGGCGCATTGCCAGCAGTGCCGTCGCGTCGCGGTTGTTCGGCCACGTGTGATTCGGCCGGGTGTAACGGTGGCCCCACGGCCGTCATGGCTACTTTGCCGCCGCCAGCACGATCTGGCCGGTGTGACTACCATAGCCCGTCCCTGATTCGAGACCTCGCGTGGCATGCGTCGCGCGAGGCATGCAAGTTCTCCCCCATGATTCCCTATTCCCTGCTCGACCTCTCGCCCATCATCGAAGGCAGCGACGCCACCCAGGCCATGCGCAACACGCTGAGCCTGGCGCAGCACGCGGAACGTCTTGGCTATCGGCGCTTCTGGCTGGCCGAACACCACAACATGCCGGGCATTGCCAGTGCCGCCACGGCGGTGCTGATCGGGTACGTCGCCAACGGCACCTCGACGATCCGGGTCGGCTCCGGCGGCATCATGCTGCCCAACCATTCCCCGCTGGTGGTAGCCGAACAGTTCGGCACGCTGGCCTCGCTCTATCCGGGCCGGATCGACCTCGGGCTCGGCCGCGCGCCCGGCACCGACCAGGCCACGGCACGCGCGCTGCGCCGAACCCTGAGCCACGACTCGGCCGATTCGTTCCCACAGGATGTGGAAGAACTGCAGGCGTACTTTGATGAGGTGCGACCCGGCCAGCGCGTGCGCGCCGTGCCGGGCGCGGGGCTCAAGGTGCCGCTGTGGCTCCTCGGTTCCAGCCTGTTCGGCGCGCAGCTAGCGGCGGCGATGGGCCTGCCTTTCGCGTTTGCTTCGCACTTTGCCCCGGGCTTCATGCGGCAGGCGGTAGACCTGTATCGCCGCACCTTCCGCCCGTCGGAGCAACTCGATCGTCCGCACGTGATGCTGGGCCTCAACGTGTTCGCCGCCGAGACCGACGCTGAAGCGCGCCGCCTGTTCAGTTCGCTGCAGCAGCAGTTTCTGGCGCTGGTTCGCGGCACGCCGGGACAACTCAAGCCGCCGGTCGACGATATCGAGCGTCTGTGGGACGCCAGCGAAGCGGAGCATATCCGCCGCTCCCTCTCCTGCTCGGTCGTGGGAGACCCGGCAACGGTACGCGAGGGCATCCAGCGTTTCGTGGACGATCTGCGGCCGGATGAGCTGATGCTGACGGGCCAGATCTACGACCATGCCGCGCGGCTGCGATCATTCGAGATCGCAGCCGATGCCATGCGCGCGCTACAGCCCGCGTCGTCGCAGACGGCGTGATGACGGGAAGACGTCGATAACAAGAAGGCCAACAGGTTCAGACCGTTGCCAGGCGGAACGCCGACACCGCACGCATCATCGACTGTGCCTGCTCGGCCAGCGATTGCGCGGCAGCGGCCGCTTCTTCCACGAGCGCGGCATTCTGCTGCGTGACGGAGTCCATCTGCGTCACGGCCTGGCCCACCTGCTCGATGCCGGTGCTCTGCTCGGCCGACGCGGCGCTGATCTCGCCCATGATGTCGGTGACACGTCTGACCGCGCCAACCACCTCCTGCATTGTGGCGCCGGCCTTGGCCACCAGCGTCGAACCGGTGTCAACCTGCGCCACCGAGTTGTCGATCAGCGTCTTGATCTCCTTCGCCGCATTGGCGCTGCGCTGGGCGAGGCTGCGCACCTCACCCGCCACCACCGCGAATCCGCGTCCTTGTTCACCGGCGCGCGCCGCTTCTACCGCAGCGTTCAGCGCCAGGATATTGGTCTGGAACGCGATGCCCTCGATCACGCCGATGATGTCGACGATCTTGCGCGAGGCCTGGTTGATCTCGCCCATCGTGCTCACCACTTCGCTGACCACCTCGCCGCCACGATTGGCGATTTCCGATGCGTTGACGGCCAGCGCGCTGGCCTGCCGCGCATTGTCGGCGTTCTGGCGCACGATGCCGGTCAGCTCCTCCATGCTCGATGCGGTCTGCTCGAGCGCGGCGGCCTGCTGTTCGGTCCGTTGCGACAGATCGTTGTTGCCAGCCGAGATCTGATGCGTGGCGCTGGCGATGGCGCCGGCCGCGCCGCGGATATCGCCCAGCGTTACGGCAAGTCGCTCCTGCATCTGCTGCATGGCGGCCAGCACGCTGCGATCGTCGTCACCGCGCACCTGCAGCGGCACGGTCAGGTCGCCGCCCGCGATACGCGTCACCGATTCCACGGCGTAGGCTGGCTCGCCACCAAGGCTGCGCTTGACCGTCCGCATGATCATGCCCATCACGGCAGCAATCAGCGCTCCGATCAGCAAGGTGCTGACAATCGCGTTGATCAGGTTGGCGCGGAAGGCATCCTCGATGTCGACCAGGAACACGCCCGTGGCGACGAACCAGTCCCAATCCGCCACGTAGCGCCCGTAGGTCAGCTTGCGCTTCGGCGTTTCGGTGCCGGGCAGGCGGCCCCGGTAGGTGGAAAAGCCAGCGTCCTCGCCGGTGGTGCGGCGCGCGCCTTCGATGATCGCACGGTAGACGTACACCCCGTCGGGGTCCTTGAAGTCGCCGACCATATTGCCTTCGGTCTGCGGCAGGCCCGGGTTCAGCACCACCTGCGGCTTGGAATCGACGATGAACAGGTAGCCGTTCTGGCCGAAGCGCATTGCGCGCAGCGCGTCCTTGGCGGCGGCCTGGGCGTCCTCTTTCGACATCACGCCCTTGGCGGCGCGTTCAGCGTACAGCTTGACGATGCCCTCGCCGGTGGCCACGAGCGATTGCAGCGCGTCGCGTCGCTCGGCCATCATCACGGACCGCGCGTGGAAGGCATTCCATGTACCGAGCGCAAGCAGCAGCAACCACATGACGGCAAGCGCCGCCCAGAGTTTGGTATTGAGGGTAAGTCGATTCATGATCCGGCAGGGGGTTACCTGAGACCTCATGAATATCGGCACACCGCGGCAAAACCCTTAGTCCGCCCCTGGTCGGGGGTCACGCCACTGGCGCCACACACCGCCTGCGTGGAGAATGCGTTATCCGCCACGCGAGCGCCCGACGCCTAGCTGCCATGACGTTCACCTTTGTCGAATCTGATCCAACCGAGACCGATCCGCTGCAGGGTGAGCTGGCCCTGCTGGAACACGCGATCAGCACCGGCCCGGTGGCGCAACTCTGGGAGGCGCCGCTCTCGCTGGTCATCCCACGCAGCTACCTGCGCCAGCCGGGTATCGAGGAGGCACGGGCCCAGTTCGCGGCCCAGGGTTGCCCGGTCTGGCTGCGCATGTCCGGCGGCGGGCTGGTGCCGCAGGGTCCAGGCATCCTCAATGTCAGCCTGGCCTACGCTGTACCCCGGGGCGTGGCGACGTGGATGGAACCGGTCTACCTCCATCTGTGCGAAGTCATCGCCCAAGGGCTGCGCGAGGTCGGCGTGGAAACCCATTGGCAGGCCGTGGAAGGTTCGTTCTGTGACGGCCGCTTCAACCTGGCATGGGGCCCCGGCGATAGCGCCCGCAAGATCGCAGGCACAGCGCAGTACTGGCGCCGCGCCCCAAGCGCGGTGCAGACACCCGATGGTCAGCGGCACCTGGTGCTGGCCCATGCCATCCTGCTCGTGGACGCGGACCCGGTCGACATCAACGCCCGCGCCAATGCGTTCGAAGCGGCCATCCATAGCGGCCGCCACTACGATCCAGCCAAGGTGGTCAGCGTGCGCGAGGCGTCGGGTATCGACGATGCTACCGGCCTGACCGAAACCGTGAAGACGGCGATCCGGAACGCCATCGCGCGCTCGACGGCGCCCGGGCAATAGGCCCCGCTAGTTCTGCGGCGAGAACCTGATATCGCCGTACCAGGCGCGTGCAACGCCGCCCGTGTTGTCGGTATCGGTCAGGATGCCGTAGCCGGTCAGCTTGCCGGGCTTCTCATGAAAGACTTTCTCGAAATCAGCGACGACATTGCGGCGCAGGCTCTGCCATTTGCCCACCTCGTTACCGACCACGATCATCTGCACCCGGCTGGAATGAGGATTCTCGATGACGGTACCGGGCGCGGCGCTGTTGGTCCAGATGTACATCAGCGTGGCGTAAGGCAGACTCTCGCCCAGGGCATGGGCCGCGAACATCTCGGCGCGATCGCCAATCGACAGGCTGTCGACCTGACCGCCGAAGAAGAACACGAGCCGTGCGGGCGAGTCCTCGCGGTCGGCCACGCGATTGTCGGCATTCTGGATCGGCGCGGCCACCTTCCAGCGCCACGAGACGACCGGGGTCTTGTTCAGATCGAAGTCGCCTTCGTGTACCAACCCCGATGCCGAGCCGCTGGCATCGGCTTCGAGCACCGTGGTACCTTGGTCCGCCACCAGCACATAGCCGGTCATCTTTTTTCCGGGCAAGACCGGCCTGTTCTGCCATCCGCTCGGCAACCCGCTGCCGGGCCGAGCCGTTGAGAATACAACCCCCGGCTCCACCGTCTGCGCGCGTAACGGCACGCAGTGGAGAACGGCTGGCAGCAAACAGGCCGCCAGTCCCAACAGCCGGGCTTTGGTGAGGATAGACGGCATAGTGACCGTTGATGTCGGGATGCGTTGGACGAGGATGACACGAGCATTCTAGGTGCCCGCCGTGATCGCTGTCGACGCGGCGTCGAAAACACGAACGCGGGAACGGGAAAGGTCGGTATGGATCTGGTTGTCGGCATCATTGGCTGGCTCTGCGTCGAACTCGTTTTTTACGGCCTGTTCTATGCCATCGGCTGGAGCTTCATCAAGATGGTCACACTGGGGCGCCATCCGGGCCCATGGCGGGGAGCGGAAAGTTTCGTCGACGCCGAACTCGTGGCATTCACCGGCATCATCGTCACGTTGGTCGTGATCCTGATCGCCTGGAAGTACCTGGCGCCCTGATGCGTCGACGCTGCGCCATCCACTGAAGTGATACGAAAAGATCACATTGACAGTTACTTACAACTGCGCGTCCGCGCGGTCATGCCGGGGTGATAAGGTGCACCGTCGCGCGGGCCAGCCGCTACCGGCTGGCTGCCACGTATCCTGAGATCCCTTGCCACACCTTAGATTTCGTTCGCTCCACGTGCCTTCATCCGTCCTACCGATGCGTCGCCTGACGCTCGCCGCAATCGCCACGGTCACCGTGATCGCCGCACTGGTCACGCCCCCCGCACTAGCGGAGGGAACCGTCACGGCGGCGGACGCCGACCAGCCGGCAGCGCTGACCAAGGCCCCGGACGCCGCCCAGGCGCTCGCGCCCGTGCGCTTCCTGCTAACGTTCGACGACGGGCCCGATAGCGGCCCCGACGGCAGCACGCCCGTGATCCTGCGCCAGTTGGCCGACAATCCGATTGCGCCCGGCATCAAGGCCGTCTTCTTCGTCCAGACCGCGCACCGGCGCCGTGGCGGCAGCCCGGAGGGGCAGGCGCAGATGCGCGACACCTGTGCGGCAGGCCACCTGCTGGCCGTGCACAGCGGCCTCCCCGAAGGGCACGTCCCACACACCCGCCTGACGCCGGAAAAGCTCGCAGACTCGCTGCGCTCTGGTGAGGCCGACATCGTCGCGCAGTGCGGCCACGTCGCCCCCGTGGTGCGGCCGCCCGACTGGGCCCATAACGACGCCACCGAGGCCGTCTATCACCAGCTCGGTCTGGACATGCTGATGGCCGACGCCAACGCGCGCGACGGCAAGATCTACGGCTGGCATATCAGCCTGCGCCGGCGCTCGCACATGGTCAGCGAGCTCGAACGGGTCGGCCGCGCCATGGCCACGCACCGGCTCGAACCGGTGAACGGCGTGGTGCCGGTGATCGTTGCTTTCCACGATACCAATGACTTCACGGCGTCGCACATGACCGAGTACCTGCAGATCCTGGTCGATGCGGCGCGCGAAAACGGTTTGCCGCTGGCCGATCCGCCGTTCTATACCGATACAGGCGCCGCCGAACAAGCCGCCGTCGCCCGTGCCAAGGCAGGGCTGTACGCACGCGAAAGCTGGCCCTGATCCGGTACATGGTCGGCTTGCCCTTGTGTGAAGCGGGGACATACGGAATTGGCCCGGAAGTGCTACGCTAGTTGCCCGTGGTGCCCTAACCAGGAGAAACACCGTGCCCCGCAAGACCCCCATCGAACGCTACCGAAATATCGGCATCAGTGCGCACATCGACGCTGGCAAGACGACGACGACGGAGCGCATCCTCTTCTACACCGGCGTGAACCACAAGCTGGGCGAGGTGCACGACGGCGCGGCCACCATGGACTGGATGGAGCAGGAGCAGGAGCGCGGCATCACCATCACGTCCGCCGCCACCACGGCGTTCTGGAAAGGCATGGCCAACAACTATCCGGAACACCGCATCAACATCATCGACACGCCCGGACACGTGGACTTCACGATCGAGGTGGAACGCTCGATGCGCGTGCTTGATGGCGCCTGCATGGTCTATGACGCCGTGGGCGGCGTGCAGCCGCAATCGGAAACCGTCTGGCGTCAGGCCAACAAGTACAGCGTGCCGCGCATCGCGTTCGTCAACAAGATGGATCGCGTGGGCGCGGACTTCTTCCGCGTGCGCACGCAGATTGCCGACCGCCTCAAGGGCAATGCCGTGCCGATCCAGATCCCCGTTGGCGCCGAGGACCACTTCAAGGGTGTGGTCGATCTGGTCAAGATGCGCGCGATCGTCTGGGACGACGACAGCCAGGGCGTCCGGTTCGAATACACGGACATCCCGCCCGAACTTGTTGCCACCGCGAAGGAATGGCACGACAAGATGGTTGAGGCCGCGGCCGAAGCCAGCGAGGAGCTGCTCGAGCGTTACCTGAGCGGCGAGCCGCTGTCCGAGGAAGAGATCAAGACCGGCCTGCGCAAGCGCACGGTGGCCGGCGAAATCGTGCCGATGCTCTGCGGCAGCGCGTTCAAGAACAAGGGCGTGCAGGCGATGCTCGACGCCGTGATCGACTACCTGCCCTCCCCGGTGGACGTGCCCGCCATCCTGGGGCATACCGAGGACGACAAGGAAGCCGAGCGCCACCCGAGCGACGACGAGCCGTTTTCCGCGCTGGCGTTCAAGATCATGACCGATCCGTTCGTCGGTCAGCTGATCTTCTTCCGCGTCTATTCCGGTGTGGTCAATTCCGGCGACACGGTCTACAACCCGGTAAAGGGCAAGCGCGAGCGCCTGGGCCGCATCCTGCAGATGCACGCCAACGTGCGCAACGAGATCAAGGAAGTGCGCGCGGGCGACATCGCTGCCGCGGTGGGGCTCAAGGAAGCCACCACGGGCGACACGCTGTGCGACCCGGACAAGGTCATCATCCTCGAACGCATGAGCTTCCCGGAGCCCGTGATTTCGCAGGCCGTGGAACCGAAGACCAAGGCCGACCAGGAAAAGATGGGCATCGCCCTGAACCGGCTGGCGCAGGAAGATCCTTCGTTCCGCGTGGCGACCGACGAGGAATCCGGCCAGACGATCATTTCCGGCATGGGCGAGCTGCATCTGGAAATCCTCGTCGACCGCATGAAGCGCGAGTTCGGCGTGGAGGCATCGGTCGGCAAGCCGCAGGTGGCGTATCGTGAAACGATCAAGGGCAAGGCCCGCGACGTCGAAGGCAAATTCATCAAGCAGTCGGGCGGCCGTGGACAGTATGGCCACGTGGTGCTCGATGTGGAACCGATGCCGCAGGGCGGTGGCTACGAGTTCGTCGATGCCATCAAGGGTGGCGTGGTACCGCGCGAGTTCATCCCCGCTGTGGACAAGGGCATCCGCGAAACGCTGGAAACGGGGGTGCTGGCCGGCTACCCGGTGGTCGACGTGAAGGCCACGCTGGTGTTCGGCTCGTACCACGACGTCGACTCGAACGAGAACGCGTTCCGCATGGCCGGCTCGATGGCGTTCAAGGAAGGGATGCGGCGCGCCAAGCCGGTGCTGCTGGAACCGATGATGGCCGTGGAGGTGGAAACACCCGAGGAATTCACCGGCAACGTGATGGGCGATTTGTCATCGCGACGCGGCATGGTGCATGGTATGGAAGACATCGCCGGCGGTGGCGGCAAGATCGTGCGCGCCGAAGTGCCGCTGGCGACGATGTTCGGCTATTCGACGTCGCTGCGTTCGCTGACCCAGGGCCGTGCCACATTCACAATGGAGTTCAAGCACTACGCCGAAGCACCGGCCAACGTGGCGGAAGCGGTGATCAACGCGCGCAAGGTTGGATAAGTCGCGCAGCAGGGCCGACAAACCCGGGGATATGGACCTGTCCGCTTCCCCAGCCGTAACCGCCGGCCCACCGGCGGCCTTCGCACTTTCAGGAGCGCATCATGATGGCATTTCTTGGCACCGTGTTCGTTGGCCTGATCGTCGGTCTGATTGCAAGAGCGATCAAACCCGGCGATGACAAGATGGGTTGGATCATGACGATCATCCTCGGCATCCTGGGGTCGGTGGCGGCGGGTTACGTGGGACGCGCCCTCGGCATGTATCAACCCGGGCAACCGGCCGGCTGGATTGCCTCGGTGCTTGGCGCCATCGTGCTGTTGGCGATCTACGATATGGTCCGGCGCAAAGCCTGAGCCCTGAGCCATAGACCCCGCGGCGATCCCGGCACGGCCGGGGTCGCTCAGTTCTCGCAGCGAAGCAGTGTCGCGTCGCTGCCGGGCGCGACCATCGCCGTGATCTGCGGCGCCAGCGAGCGCAGCACCCGCAATGACAATGCGCTGGTGAACGAGTAACGCGCGGCGTAGGGTTCCCGCACGTGAATCGTCACCGTGCCGAAATAGCGATCACCGAGCAGGAACACGAACGTCGCCGAGCGGCTGACCGAACGCGACGAGATCACGCGGCCACCCGGGCCATAGGTCTGGAAGCGTTGGTCGCCGGTGCCGGTCTTGCCGGCAATGATCAATGGCGCCCCCACCGCCTGCCCCTTCCGATTCAATGGCACGAACGCACCGCTGATGGACTTGGCGGTGCCGTTCTGCACGACATCGAGCATGGATCGCCGCACCAGCATGGCGATCTCCGGCACGATCAACGGCTTGCCGGGCGCCGGTTGCAGCCGGTAGGCGCTTGCGTAGGGCGTGTCCGACGCGAAGGCCAGCGCGCGCACCGTCGAGGGCTGTGCGTCCACCCCGTTGGCCAGAATGATCCCCGCCAGTTCGGCCAGCGCGGCAGGCCGGTCACCCGATGCGCCGATCGCCGTGCCGTAGGACGGCGTAAGCGAATCGAACGGATAGCCCAGCCGTTGCCAGCGCGTGGCGATCTTCCCAAAGGCCTCGCGTTCCAGCAGCGTGCGAATGCGGCCATCCTGACCAAGCTTGCTGCGCGTCTTGAACAACCACGCATAGACAGTCTGGCGATCGGGCGCGCTCGCCTTCAGGATCTCCTTCAGCGTCGCATCCGGATGCGTGCCCAAATACTCGACCATCCATAGTTCCAGCGGATGGATGCGCGACAGGTAGCCGCGATCGTTGAGGTTGAACTTGTCGTGGCCGTACTTCACGTACAGCGCCTGCAGGTCCTCGTCCGACAGCGTCTCCTTCTGCTTCGGCATCCACTGGCGCAGCGTGCGCGCGTATGTCTCGAAATCGGTGTTTGGCCGCGCGCTCAGTAGCGTGACAGACAGCCGCACGGCCGCCAGATGCGGCGTCGGCTGCTTGACCCGGCCGAGCAACACCTTGAGCCGCTCGTCGTTGTCCTTGCCGCGATAACGCTGGTAGAACGCGGTCATGAACGCCGTGCCTTCTTCGTCGGCAAACTGTTCGAGATAAGCGCGACGGCCGGGCGCGTAGCGGTCCTCGAGCAAATCACGCGCGTCCGGGTGCGCCTGGTAGACCTCAAAGCGCACGATATCCCGCATCATTCGCACGAACACTAGGTTGACCGAATGCTGGAAGCCCACGCGCACTGTCATCTGGTGCTCGCCTTCCCATTTCTCGAAGTTCGAGAAGCTCTGCATGCCGCCACCGGTAAAGAACGCCTCTCCGGCGCTGCCCGAATACTTGCGCTCCATCGCGGCATCGAGCATCGTGGCCAGCCGGCGGTCAGCCGGGGATTTCGCGGCGATCAGGTAGTCGACCGCCCAGCGTGTCAACACATCCTGTCGCGGCACCTGGAGCGCGGTCAATTCGGCGCGGCTCATGTCCGCGTAGCGATCATGCAGTTCGCTGATGATCTCCAGATACGTCACCAGCGTGCGCAGCTTGGCGGTCGACCCAAGGTTGAGCCGCGCCCCGGCGTTGATGTCGAACGGCTGGTCGACATTGTCAGTCTGCACGCGCACCACGCTCGCATTGCCAACGCGCTCGAACAACGTGAAGCTGGCCACGAGACGCGACGGGTCATCGCCTTCGCGCAGCAGATTCTTGCCATACAGACCCATCTCGTGCGCTACGCCCTTGTCACGCATCCGCAGCAGCGTATCGGTAACCAGGCGCTGTGCCTCGCGATTAATGGTGCTGTCGACGGTCAGGTCCAGCCGGTCCAGGTCATAGCGGCTGTTGATGCCGATCATGTGCGAGACATCGTTACTGACCTGGTTGACGGCCTTGCGCGTGACCCACGGCTCGGCTTCCGGGCGTGGCGGCGGCGGAGCCTTGTCCAACGACTGCTCCAGCGCCGCGTCCCTCAACTCCGGCGTGATGACGTTGTTCGCAGCCAGCAGGCGCAGGTAGCTGCCTGTCAGCGCATCGAGGTTCGTGTCATCGCGCCGCAGGTGATACGACGGACGCCGCTGCGAAATGATCAGTGACAGCGCACGCTTGTAAGCCTGCGCTTCACGTGGCGTGGGGGCGCGCGGATTCATCTGCTGCAGCGCCGCGTTGAACTCGCTGAAATCCTCGCCATACCAGACGTAAAGCGCGTCGCCGATACCGTTGATCTCGCCGTGGCCGACACGTGCCGACAGCGGCACGGTATTCAGATAGTCCAGCACGACGTTCTCACGCACGCGCTGCGTGTCGGGTCCGTCATGGTAGGCGCGCAGTGAAGCGGAGGCCATCTGCCGGAACTTCTCGGAGACCGACTGCGTTTTTCCCTTCGGGGAATGCCGGAACTTCTCGATCTGTGTGGCCAGTGTGCTGCCGCCGGGCGTGTCGTGGTGCCGGTCAGCGAACTTGATGCCCTGGTCGAGTACCGCGCGCGACAGCCGGCGCCAATCCAGCGCCGGATTCATCATCGGATACTCGGGATTGAGCAGGTTCTGGTTCTCCACATAGAGCAGAGAGGAGATCAGCACCTTTGGAATCGACTCGAAGTTGTCATATTGGCGCTGCGGGTAGCGCGAGAATGACAGCGTCAACGCGTTGCAGTCGCGCACGAGCAGGCCGGCCTGGTTCTTCTCGCGATAGGGCGGAAAGATGCCGTTGTCCATCAGTCGCACCATGTCGGGCGACATGCGCGCCTGGGAACTGGTCACGTAGCCTTGCTTGAGCAGACGCTCGCCAAACTCACCCAGGCGCTCGTAGCCGAGTCGCTCGTCGTAGGGACCGGAGTGTGGATAGCGGATGCTGTCGCTGGGGCCAGGCTCGATGGAATACGTCAACGACTGGCCCAGCCTGCTCATGTATCGAGCCTGCCATTGCGAGGTGCGAACCTCATTCGCGACGAGGCTCACAACGATGTAGGTGCCGCCGCATACGGCGACCGTCATCCCGACGAGAATCCAGCCACGACGTGACACGTTTCGCATCCGGTTGCGCCGGGCCAGCCGTCTCGGCGGGCGTCGCCGGCTCATAGCCTCACGCAAGTCGGCCGTCATCTGACGGCCGTGCGTGCTTTTATATTACGCCCAACCGCAGCGGTTTGCCGCAGGGAAGTTGGCTGGCGCACATGGGCGTCATCCTTCGTGCACTGGGCGCAACAGGCACCTTGGAAATCACACCCGGACGGGGATGCGGGAGGCTACGAGTGGCTGCTAGGCGGCAGCGACGGGACGTCCGCCAAACGGGTATCCCGGGTCGTTGTACCCGTGCGTCGACGCATGTCCGCGCGGCACCAGGCCGTCGACCATGGCTTCTTCCGCCGGGGTGATCGCCGCGGCCACCGCGCCAAAATAATCCTCGAATTGCACCAGCGTACGCGGGCCGGCGATCACCGAGCTGATGATCGGGTTGGCAAGCACCCACGCGGTGGCGAACTGGCCCGGCGTCAGTCCACGACCCTCGGCATGGGTCTTGAGCGTCTGCGCGATGACCAGCGATTCCTCGCGGAACTCGGTTTCCATGATGCGCCTGTCCGCACGGCCGGCGCGCGTGTCCGCACCGGGTGCTTGTCCCGGCAGATACTTGCCGGTCAGGACACCACGCGCGATCGGGCTATAGGGCACCACGCCCAGGCCGAAGTGCTGGCAGGCGGGCAGGATTTCGACTTCGGGCACCCGGTTCAGCAGGTTGTAATACGGCTGACAGGCAACCGGACGCGGCACGCCGAGCCGGTCGCACAGCGCGGCGATTTCCGCGATGCGCCAGCCCCGGAAATTCGACACGGCCCAGTAGCGGATCTTGCCGGCCCGGATCAGGTCGCCCATCGCACGCACGGGCTCTTCGAGATTGGCGCCAGCGAAATCGCGATGCAGGTACAGGATGTCGATGTAGTCGGTGGCCAGACGGGTCAGGCTGTCTTCCACCGAACGCATGATCCACGTGCGCGAGTAGTTCGACTGGTTCGGGCCGCTACCCATCGCGTTTCCGAGCTTGGTCGCCAGCACCCAGTCGTGGCGACTGCCGGCCAGCAGCCGTCCTACCATCTGCTCGGAGGCCCCCTTGCTATACACGTCGGCGGTGTCGATGAAGTTGACACCGTGCTCACGCGCGCTGGCGACGATGCGGGCGGCCTCGGCCTCGTCGGTCTGATCGGCGAACATCATCGTGCCCAGGCACAGGGTCGAGACGTTCAGGTTGCTGGCGCCAAGGCGGCGGTATTGCATGGCGAAATCTGGCATGGTGGATTCCTGAATAGGACGAGCGGAGAGGACTTCACGCATTGTGCCGCGTTGCGGTAGAGCTTGCAGGGCGCCAGATGTCTGCCGGGCGGCGGCAAAAAAAAAACGGCACGATCGCTCGTGCCGCTTTTCCGTCCGGAAACGTGCCTTGCTCAGTCTTCGAGCTTTGGCAGCGCCGCGCTGGTCTGGTTCGACAGCAGACCGGACTTGGCGTACGTCTGCAGCTTCTCGCGCGTGTCGACGATGTCGAGCGTACGCATCGTGAGTTGGCCAATACGGTCCAGCGGCGTGAACATCGACTCGCCCTTTTCCATCGTCAGGCGCTCGGGCTTGTACGTCAGGTTCGGCGACGTCGTGTTCAGGATCGAGTAGTCGTTACCGCGACGCAGTTCGATCGTCACCTCGCCGGTCACGGCGCCAGCCACCCAGCGCTGGGCGGTTTCGCGCAGCATGATGGCTTGCGGATCGAACCAGCGGCCCTGGTAGAGCAGGCGACCCAGACGGCGACCGTTGTCGCGGTACTGCTCGATGGTGTCTTCGTTGTGGATACCGGTGATCAGACGCTCGTAGGCGATGAACAGCAGCGCCAGGCCCGGGGCTTCGTAGATGCCGCGGCTCTTGGCTTCGATGATGCGGTTCTCGATCTGGTCGCTCATGCCCAGGCCATGACGGCCACCGATGACATTGGCTTCCATGAGCAGGTCGACGGCATTGGCGAACGTCTTGCCGTTCAGCGCCACCGGCTGGCCTTCCTCGAAGCGCACGGTCACTTCCTCGCGCTTCACTTCGACGTCATCGCGCCAGAACTGCACGCCCATGATCGGCTGGACGATGCGGATGCCGGAATCCAGGTGCTCCAGATCCTTGGCCTCGTGCGTGGCGCCGAGCATGTTCGAATCGGTCGAGTACGCCTTTTCCGCCGACATCTTGTAGGCATGGCCGTGCTGCCGCATGAACTCGGACATTTCGGCGCGGCCACCCAGTTCGTCGATGAACTGCTGGTCCAGCCACGGCTTGTAGATCTGCAGACCCGGGTTGGTCAGCAGGCCGTAGCGGTAGAAGCGCTCGATGTCGTTGCCCTTGAACGTGCTGCCGTCGCCCCAGATGTTGACGCCATCTTCCTTCATCGCCGCCACCAGCATCGTGCCGGTCACGGCACGGCCGATCGGGGTCGTGTTGAAGTAGGTCACGCCAGCCGTCGAGATATGGAACGCGCCGCATTGCAGCGCGGCGATACCTTCGGCCACCAGTTGGGTGCGGCAGTCCACCAGACGGGCGGCCTCGGCGCCGTACGCCATGGCGCGGCGGGGGATGTCGTCGTAATCCGGCTCGTCGGGCTGGCCCAGGTTCGCCGTGTAGGCGTAGGGAATGGCGCCCTTCTGGCGCATCCAGAGGAGCGCGGCGCTGGTATCGAGTCCGCCCGAGAAGGCGATTCCGACGCGCTGGCCGGAAGGAATGTGCTGCAGGATGGTAGTCATCGCCAGAAAACCAGGTGAATTTGTCGGCTCTTGGGGCGCCCCCGCACGATCGCGTCATGCGGCGAGCCGGTCCGGCGCCCGAAACTCGTAACCGTGAATTGTGACATGGCCCGGCGTCAGCGCCAAACGGCAACGGTGAAACAAGCCTTTCGCAACCCGTCATATCTGTCCCCGAAAATAGATGTGGACATCCCCCGGACTCTCGCCTAATCTTTGTGGACGCCGTACACAAGTACCGGTTCAGCCCCCCGCCCGGCCGTATTGGGCGCCCAATCCACAGGAGTTATCGATGTCCTCGAAAGTCCAGCCGTATCTGTTTTTCGATGGTCGCGCTGAGGAAGCGGCCGAGTTCTACAAGACCGCCCTGGGCGCGCAGGTTGGCGCCATGCTGCGCTACCGCGATGGCCCCAAGGATGCCGGTCCCGGCTGTGGTCCGGCCGTCATCAACCAAGACAAGATCATGCATATGGCGCTGCAAATCGGCGATGCAGTGATCATGGGGTCCGACGGGGAAGCCAAGGGCAAGACCGAGTTCAAGGGCTTCGGCCTGTCGCTGAACGTAGCCAATGCCGCCGAGTGCGACAAGACGATGGAGAAGCTCGCCGAAGGTGGCCAGATCAACATGCCGCCGTCGCAGACGTTCTTCAGCGAGCGCTTTGGCATGGTCACCGACAAGTTCGGCGTGATGTGGATGGTGATCGCCGGGCCCAAGGAATAACCTGGCCCACTGGTCTACTGGTCCACTGACCATCGTTGCCGTTCTCCGGCTGGCCGTACCGTGCAGTCCCGTACAATGCGCGGCCAACCGGAGAACACCATGGAATCCCGCCTGACCGATCTGGAGATCAAGGTCGCCTTCCAGGAAGACCTGATCGAGACGCTGAATCTCGCCGTCGCCCGCCAGCAGCAGCAGATCGATCTGTTGCAGGCGCAGTTTCGCGCGCTGTACCAACAAGTGCGTGCCAGCGCACCCATGGCTGCCGAGTCCGATCCGCAGCACGAAATCCCGCCGCACTACTGAAACCTGTCGATGGCCCGCACCGGCGTCACATGTCGGAACGATCACCGCGCGGCACGGGTCTGACTGCGTAACTTCGATTCGCATCCCGGCCATGTCCCGTACCCTGATCAACCGCCTGTCCCGCGCACGCCGACCTTTGCTGGCCCTGGCCATCGTCGCGGCTGCGCTGGGCACTGCCCACGCCGGCTACAACGTCTGGACTGGCGAATACACGTTCACCAAGGACGAGTTGCAGAGCGCGGTGGATAAGCGCTTCCCGGCCACGCTGCGCTATGGCGAACTGGTCAGCGTGCGGCTTTCGAACCCGCGCCTCGTGCTCGACGAGGCCGGCAACCGCATCACCACTCGGGTGGACGCGGCGCTCTCGAACACGGTGATCCCGTCCCCGCCGGTCAACGGCTCGCTGGCGCTGAACAGCGGCGTCCGCTACGACGCCACGCGCCGCGCGGTGCTGCTGGACAACCCGACCGTGCAGGACGTGGAGGTGCAAGGCATGAGCCAGTATCGCGAGCAACTCAACGCCATTGGCGCCGTGGTGGCCCAGCAACTGCTGAAGGACTATCCGCTGTACACGTTCAAACCCGAAGAACTCCGCTTCAACGGCAAGGACGTCGAGCCGGGCGCCATCACCGTGGCGCCCGACGGCATCCGCGTGCAGGTCAACCTGCGCTAGCGTCCCGCGCGAAACACCAGCGCCAGCCCCATCGGAATGGCAATCATGCCGACTAGCGCAAGCGGCGCGGGCCGGTTGCTCAGCGCGACGAAGTCCAGCAGAACTGTGACAGGCGGCACCAGATAGAACAGGCTGGTCACGTTGACCAGGTTACCAGCCTGGATCAGCCGGTAGAACAGCAGCGTCGCCACCACCGAAATCACGATCCCCATCCAGAGCAGCGGGAAAAAGAAGCCCGGCACGTGCTCGAACCGGAACGGCTGGAACGGCACGCACAGCAGGCACATCGCCAGCGCCACCGTGTACTGCAGCGGCAGGATCTCCACCGGGGCCTGCCGGATGCCTTTCTGCCCGATGGCGCCCACCGTCATGCACGCGAGCGCGGCCAGGGCGGCACCCCAGCCAGCGATCGAGAACCTTGCGGCCATCAGGCTATCGGCCACGATCGTCACCAGCCCGGCCAGCGCCAGCGTCAGACCTGCCAGCCGTGCCACCGACACGCGCCGCTCCATCCAGAGCAAAGTCAGGATTGGCTGCACGCCCAGCACGGTAGCCAGTACACCCGGCGTCATGCCGAAATCCAGTGCCAGCAGGTAGCTGATCGAGTATCCGCCGATCATCAACGCGCCCGTCACCGCCACACGCACGCGCGTGCCGGGGGCTGGCAACACGCGCCGGCGTGCCACGCCGATGGCGGCAAGCAGGGTCAGCGCGATGACGAATCGCAACGTAAGAAACGCAAATGGCGAGGCATGGGAAAGTCCCACGCGGCTGAATATCGCGCCACCACTCCAGAGCAGCACGAACAAAGGGGTCGCGCCATACACGGCAAGCGCGTGCATGGACGTGCGCATGGCGGATGCGTCCGCCATGACGTCTTTTTCGGAATTCATGAATTGTCCTGTCAGAAACCACGCAGGCTCCGGCGCGTGCCGCGCGCGATGCGCGAGCACGTCTTCGTCAGCGATACCGGAGACGTAAGTCGGCTGGAATCAGCCGCGCGGCGGCGCGCAGGGGGGCGCCGTGACAGAAACAGGGGTCATGGGATGACTGGTTGGGGGCACCCGAAGATATCGGGCAATGCGTCGATCCTAGCGACAGGCGCCGCCGGGGTCAATCGGAGGTCCATTGGTGGTCAATGTTCGGTCACTGGGCGGTCAATCGGCAGCCAGCCCGATCCCGGTCGCCAGCGCGGACAGAGTGGGCCCGATCGGCGCGGATACCTTGAGTGTCAGCAGCGGATCGGCGCGCGTGGTGCCAAGGTTCAGCGCGGCGATCGGCAGGCCCAGCTCGTTCGCCCACAGGCAGAAGCGATAGCCCGAAAACACCGTCAGCGACGACCCGACCACCAGCACGGCATCGGAGTTGGCGAGTGCCGCCCGGCCGGTATCGACGCGTTCACGCGGCACCGACTCGCCAAAAAACACCACATCGGGCTTGAGCACGCCCTCGCATCGCTCGCAGACCGGCACCGCGAAATTGTCGAACAACGGCGACTCCAGATGCGCGTCGCCATCCGCGGCGGGCAATGCCGTCATGTCACGAAAATCGGGATTGTGTTGCCAGAGCCAGTGCTGCAGGCCCACGCGGGGGTAGCGCGTGGCGCACGACAGGCACACGACCTGTCTGATGCTGCCGTGCAACTCGACGACATCGCGGCTGCCCGCCTGCTGGTGCAGTCCATCCACGTTCTGGGTAACCAGCGCCGACACGCGCCCGGCATCGCCAAGCCGCGCCACCACGCGATGGCTGATATTCGGATGTGCCCCCACCGCCACCGGCCAGCCGACCATGCTGCGCGCCCAGTAGCGTTGCCGTGCCGCGTGACCACTCATGAACGCGCTGATGGTCATCGGCGCCGAGCGTTGCCACCGGCCTTGCTCGTCGCGATAGCCCGGAATGCCGGAGTCCGTGCTGATGCCGGCGCCGGTCAGGACGAACAGGCGCCGATGCCGTTCAACGAAGTCCTGAAGCGCGGCGGAATGGTTCACGAATGCGTTGCGGCGTTATCGCGAGCGGCCTGGCGCGCCTCCCATGCCCGCAGTTCCTGGCGATAGCGCTCCATCTCGTCGTTGTAGAAATCGAAGACGCATGGATCGCAACCGCTGCCGCAGCACTCGTTGTCGCCGGGTCTTTCGGGCGGCGCGGGTTTTGGATCGTCGGGGGGCGTGTGGAAATGTTCTGCGGAAGACACGGAAGACACGGAAGACACGGAAGACGCAATGGAATCAGGTACGGCGCCAGTATATGCCGCATCGGCTATCCCGCGCCGGAGCGGACAGAAGCCGACATGCGTGACCGCCGATCTGAATGGTTCCGGCGCGCGTGATGAATTGTTTTGATCTTGGCGCATGGCATACGCCACATGCGGACCACACTGCTAGTGTTGAAGGTCGCGGCAATGTCCTTCGCCGCCCCCTCTTCTTCATGTCATCTGCGATGCGCCACGCCTCTGCCCTTCTTCGCTGCGCCGCATGGTTGGCAGTGCTGTGTTCGGGCGCGATAGCCGGCCCGTCGGCGCTGGCGGCCGAGCCCGCCGCGACATCGGCGCCGCAGGGCCGGCCTAAGATCTGCCTGGTGCTTTCGGGCGGCGGCGCGCGTGGCGCGGCCCATATCGGCGTGCTCAAGGTGCTCGAGGAACTGCGCGTGCCGATCGATTGCATCGCCGGCACCAGCATGGGATCGATCGTCGGCGGCGCGTACGCGACCGGCATGAGCACGTCGGACATGGAGAAACTCGTCGGCGGGCTGACGACGGGAACGATCTTCAAGGAGCGCCCGCCCCGTCAGGATCTGGCCATTCGCCGCAAGATCGACGACCACACGAACCTTTTCACGCCCGAGATCGGCGTGCGCTCGGATGGCCTGCTTTTGCCCAAGGGTGCCGTCTCGGGCGTGCAGCTCGAAACCGTGTTGCGGCAGCTCGCCAATGCTCCCGGCTATCGCAACTTCGACACACTACCGATTCCGTATCGGGCAGTCGCCACGGATCTGGTCGCCGGTACGCCGGTGGTGTTCAGCCAGGGCGAACTGGCCAACGTGATGCGGGCGAGCATGTCGGTGCCGGGCGCGGTAGCGCCCACCGAGTACGAAGGCAAGCTGCTGGTCGACGGCGGCCTGACCGACAACCTGCCCGTCGACGTGGCGCGGGCGATGGGCGCGGACATCATCATCGCCGTCAACCTCGGCACGCCGCTGATGAAGCGCGAAGAGCTGACATCGATCATCGGGGTAACCGGACAGATGCTCAACATCCTGACCGAGCAGAACGTGCGCACATCGCTGGCCGCCTTGAGGCCCACTGACATCCTGATCAAGCCCGAATTAGGGGATTTCTCGGCGGGTGATTTCGACCACCTGCCCAAGACGATCCCAATCGGCGAGGCTGCCGCCCGGAAAGAGGCGAGCCGGCTATCCGAGCTGTCGATCCCGCCGGCACAATACGCCCAACTACGCGCGCGACAGGTGGCGCTGCCACCGCCCGATGTGCGGCCCGTCGACGAAATCCGCTTTGCGCCGATGGAACGCGTGAATCCGGAGTTCGCGGCCGCCACGATGGAAACCAAGCCCGGCGAGCCGATCTCGCAGGCCACGCTCGATCGCGACATGCGCCGCCTGTTCGGCACCGGCGATTTCGAGCACGTGAACTATCGCTTCCTGGAAGAACCGGGCAAGCGCGTGCTTTCGGTCGATGCGATCGAGAAATCCTACGGCCCCGACTATCTGCGCTTCGGTCTCGGGCTAAGCACCGACTTCCGCGGCGATGCCTACTTCAACCTGCTGGCCAGCTACCGCCGCACGTGGCTGAACTCGCTCGGGGCGGAGTGGCGAACCGATGCGCAGGTGGGTCAGACTTCGAGCCTGATCAGCGAGTTCTACCAGCCGCTCGATACGCGCCAGCTTTTCTTCGTGGCGCCACGTATCGAACTGGAGCGGCGGCCGGTCAATATCTTCAGCGGCAGCACCAGACTGGCCCAGTACGATCTGCGCCGCACCGACTTCGCATTCGACATCGGCAGCCAGATCACCAAGTACGGCGAGGCCCGGCTTGGCGTGGTCGTTGGGGAGCAGAATGCTTCGCTATCCACCGGCCCCGCGTATCTGAGTCCCGGCCCTGGCCGCGTCAACCGGCGCGCCATCGAAGGCCGGCTGCTGGCGGATCAGCTCGACAATCTCAACTTCCCGCGCTTCGGGTACGGCGGCACGCTGAACGTCTACGCCTCGCAGGGCGGCATGGGCGCGACCGATACCTATACCAAGGGCGATATCTCAGGCGCGTGGGCATACTCGATCGGCAATAACACGCTCAGTTTGGCGTTCAAGGCCGGCAGCAATATCGGCGGCCCCGCCCTGCCGAAGTACGACCTGTTCCAATGGGGTGGCTTCCTGCAGCAGTCGGGGTACAGCACGGGGCAACTCATCGGCGGCAATCTGCAGTTCGCGCGGATGGTCTACTACAACAAGCTGATCCACCAGACATTTTTCGACGGCGTCTACGCTGGCTTCTCGCTCGAAGCCGGGCGCGTTGGCGCGCCGCTGGTACCGGGTAGTCCAACCGGGCTGCTGAAGTCGATGGCGGCATTCCTGGGCATCGACAGCCCGGTCGGGCCGCTCTACCTCGGCTATGGCCGGGCGGCGGGCGGCAACTATGCGTTCTACCTGTTCCTGGGCAAGCCTTGAAGATGCCTTTTGAGGAAGCCTTGAGCGCCCCTGAAGCCGGCGCGAACAGCCCCTGAGCGACCGATGCGCCTCCCGGCGCTGGCTGTCGACGCCTTCCCCCACCTTAGTTGTATTTAATGTCTCTGTACCCCTACCTATACTCGATTCGTCGTCAGGACCCCCGTCTTGACCGACACCCCCTTCCCCGTCGCCGTCCCGACCGGCGACATTTTTTTGTCCAGAAGGCGGCAATCAGCGCTCTGGGGCGTTAAGATGCGCGATTATCGAACGCTCCCCCGCACCGTTTTATCCGCCATGGACGCTCCGAGCCCCAGCCCCATCAGTCTCAAACCGGCGCAAGCCGACACCGTGCGCGCTGCCAAGCCGCCCGCCGACATCCTCGGCAGCTTTGCCGGCGATCCCAACTTCATGCTCTCGCTGGCGCGCGGACTGACCGTGCTCGAGGCATTCTCCGAACGCAAGCGCCCACTGACTATCTCCCAGGTGGCGCAGCGCACGCAGTTGTCGCGCGCTTCGGTTCGCCGCTGCCTCTACACGCTGGAACAGCTTGGCTACGTCAGCCAGCAGGACGGCCACTTCGCGCTGCGTCCGCGCGTGCTGCATCTTGGCCACGCATTTTTCTCGTCGAGTGCGATCGTCTCTCTGGCGCAGCCCGTTCTGGATAGCCTCAGCGCGCGCGTGCACGAAACCTCGGCGCTCGCCATCCTCGACGGCACCGACATCCTGTATCTGGTTCGCTCGGAAGTGCAGCGCGTGCTGACGCACTCGCTCGGCATGGGCAGCCGCCTGCCGGCCTATTGCACGTCCACCGGCCGCCTGTTGCTGGCCCATCAGCCACAACCGATCCTGGAGGCGTTCTTCGACCATGCTGAACTGCGCCCGCGAACGCTGCTGACCAAGATCTCGCGTCCTGAGCTTGAGGCAGCCTTCCAGCGCGCCCGCGACATGGACTATGTGCTGATCGACGAGGAACTGGAGCCGGGATTGCGCGCGATCGCCGTGCCCGTGCGGTCGCAGGCCGGCGTGGTGCTGGCGGCCATCAGCGTCAGCGTGAAGGCCAACAAGGTATCGGAAGGGGAAATGATTGCGCGGCTGCTCGGCCCCATGCGGGAGGCGGCAGCCGCGATCGGCAAGATGATTGGCAACTAAGCGGAAATTGAGCGGCAACTGAGCCGCTTTCCGCTTGCGCCGGGGTGTCAGCCCCGGTGCGCCAGTTCGAGCTGGAACACCAGGCGCTGCAGGAAGTTTTCCATGCGGCCGTCCGGGTTCAGGAACGCGCATCCGTAGTGGTGCACGGTGTTGTCGTCGAAGCCCACCAGCCAATGACCCACTACCTGCATGTCGAGCTCCAGCCGGCCGAGTTCGGCAAAGTCCAGCAGGCAGCGCTTGATCACGGTGCCCACGGGCAACTGGTCCGCGCCCACCGCACGCGAGCGCAAACCCACCCCTGACAACGACAAGTCAGCGATATCGAGCTGCAGCGCCTGCTTTTCCGTCTCGGGAATTCGCAGTTCGCAGCGGTAGCCCTTGGTCAGCAACGTGCGCGCGCGGAAATGGCGGCGGCGCTGGAAGTGGTACAGCTTCTCGGGAAAATCGGCGATGAACGCGGGACCGCCTTCAAAGCGCGTGGCGCCCGGCGTGCCAACGATAAAGTTGACCGGCACTCCGCGCAGCAGGCCGGAAAAGGCGTTCTGCTCCGACGACATCAATGCCTGACGCTCGCCATCGGCACGGCACCAATCGAAAATGAAGGTCTTGTTGGCCGGATCGACATGCAGGATCGACGTCACGATCTCGGAGCCGCCCTTCGAGCGCACACTCAGCAGGCACTTCTGCCAGGCCATATCGCGCAGCACGGTGCCGATCTGTGAGCTGTGCGTCAACCGGTAGCGTTCATCCGAGTGGGCCGCAGCGTCCCGCTCGTCGGCCTCGCCATCGACCTGGGACTGTGATTGGGCCAGCTTGGACCCGATGGGTTCTTGAAGACTCATGGAGATACGCTACGTCGAAAGGGTTGCGCCACAACGCACCCTTTTGGGGGGCGGGCACTGGAAAGCGGAGACAGCTCGCGGCGACCAGCCGCCGCATGGTAAGCGCCACCCGAAGGTGGCGCAAGCACCTGCCATATGCTTCGGCAAAATACGACGTAACTTTAGCGACAGACTTCCGAGGGGTGGCGCACGTAACGCTTCCTCCATTTCTCGACTCCCGCATCTCGACGCACTCGGATGGCGATAACAGCACCACCCTGCCTAGGCCTGCGACGATGCGTTTGCCTCGGCATGGAGCCAGTCGAACAACGCCAGCCGGCGCGAGTCATGCTCGAACGGTACAGGCGAGAGCAGATGGTACGCCGAGCCATCGGCCACGAAGCCCCGGGGTGCGGCCATGCGACCGTCGGACAACTCGTCATAGGCCATCAGCTCCGAAGCAATCGCCCAGCCAAGCCCCGCGGACGCGGCCTGCAGGCTCAGATAAAAGTGCTCGTACCAGACGTCCGTGTCGCCAGTGAGCACATACCCCGCGCTACGCGCCCAGCGCTGCCAGGCATCAGGTCTGGTGCGCGTATGAAGCCGGGGCATTGCATCAAGCCCGTGATCGGCCAGATCCGGCCGGCAAACCGGCCCCAGCCGCTCGGGCGTCACCTCCCGCGTGTGCCAGCGCGTATCGAACGGGAAATCATTGCGACGCAATGCCACGTCGACACCGCTACGCGCAAAGTCGATCGCGCCGCCAGCAGCCATCAGATGCAATGGGATATCGGGATGCCGCGCGGAAAACCGTGCCAGCCGAGGAATCAGCCAGCGCATGGCGATGGTTGGCTCGCATGACAACACCAGCGCGGCGTTCGCAGCGGGCTTGCGGATGCGCTCGACCGCCGCCGCAAGCAAGTCCATCGACTGCGTGGCCGCGGACTGGAGCGTGCGGCCAGCCTCGGTCAGAAAGACCGCGCGATTGCGCCGTTCGAACAGGCTCACGCCGAGTTCGGCTTCAAGCTGGCGGATCTGCCGACTGATGGCGCCGTGGGTCAGGTGCAACTCGTCGGCCGCCCGGGCGAAGTTCTGGTGACGCGCGGCGGCTTCGAAGAAGCGAATCCAGCCGAGCCAGTGCATCGATGGCATGCCAATCAGTCAGTTTTTATCACGGAATATGGCGAGTATATATCGTTTGCCGTACCCGTTTCTGCGAATAAAAATGCCATATGTCGTGCCATCGAATACACGGCTTACGCAACAAAAACTGACCGAAATGCCACAACAATGACTCCACTCGCCGAACTGCTGGCCGTCGCGGCCATCACCCTTCTTGCCGTCATCAGCCCTGGCCCGGACTTCGCCATGGTCACGCGCAACAGCTATCTGTTTGGCCGCCGCACCGGGCTGCTTTGCGCGCTGGGCATCGCACTCGGCGTGCAGGTACACGTCGCCTACACCATGTTCGGCGTGTCACTGCTGGTGCGCCATGCGCACGGGCTGCTCTCGATCATCAAGCTGGCCGGTGCGGCCTACTTGATCTGGATCGGCATTCAGACACTGCGTAATCGCAAGGCGCTGGACGTCGACGCCGATGGGGCACCCGCCGTTTCGGGACTGGCGGCGTTTCGCATGGGTTTCCTGACCAATGCGCTCAACCCGAAGACCACGCTGTTCGTGGTCAGCACGTACTCGCAGGTCGTCAACGAGCACACGCCCGCCGCAGTGCAGTTTGGCTATGGACTGTTCATTTCGGCCACGCATTGGGTCTGGTTCAGCATCGTCGCGTGGTGTTTCGGCTCGAAGTCGCTGCGTGCCGCGATGCTGCGATACCAACGACAGCTCGATGTCATCATCGGGACTGCCCTATTCGGGCTGGGTGTGGCACTTGGCGTCAGGTAGCCCACGGCGTTGAGCAAGCCATCCGGATACTGCGTGGAACATGCGTTACAGCCGATACGTGGCAGATTTGAGGCCAACACTCCGAGCGGCTGTCCGGGTGATCGCCGGCCGAGCGGCACGGCGTGAGAGGTGTCAGCGTTAGGGGTCAGTGGTCTGGCCCTTTCGCGGCAAGCGGATAGACGGCCCGCGCCACATGGCGCGCGCCCTGCCGGTCAAGCACGCTCTCGAACAGCATGAACCGGTCGATCGCGCAGGCAGGCAGCGACAGCGCCCGACGGGTCGCCAGCCAGTCCCGCAATACATGCTCCGGCACCTCAGGCCGGCAACGTGCCAGGGTCAAATGTGGCCAGAAGCGGCGACGCTCGGGTGGAATCCCTTCGCGCTCCAGCGCGGCGGTGATGGCGTCGACCAACGCCTGCATCGGCGCCGACGCCTCCAGC
The DNA here is from genome assembly GCF_000319775.1 of Cupriavidus sp. HMR-1. Lineage (NCBI taxonomy): Bacteria > Pseudomonadati > Pseudomonadota > Betaproteobacteria > Burkholderiales > Burkholderiaceae > Cupriavidus > Cupriavidus sp. HMR-1. Next base: position 2,639 of record NZ_ANKP01000083.1, on the reverse strand, counting down.
CCGGCCCAGAGTATGGCGCCCTGGTGGCCACGAAAGCGGCCGACGCCCTTCACCTGCAATACCACGGGCGGCGCTGTCACCTCGGACAACACCCGTTCGATCCGCGCCGCCTTGGCGTCATCCTGCTCGCCCAGAAAACGCAGGGTCAGGTGCAACTGCGCGGCCATCGTCGGCCGAATGCCGCGCTGTGCTGGAACGATGCGCAGCAGGTCCGCCACCAGCGCGGCGGGAGGTTGGATGGCGACGAACAGACGCGCCACGCGCGCTCCTGCGTTTTCAGTCCAGGGCGAGCGCGGCCTGACCCAGCGCGGTGGCGTGCAACTGGCCCGGATAGAGCACGCCCTCCAGCGTCAGCAACGCACGCTTGCGGTCCACGCCGCCCGCGTAGCCGGTCAGGTCGCCGGTCGCGCCAAGCACGCGATGACACGGGACGATGATCGACAAGGGATTGCGCCCCACGGCACCGCCTATCGCCCGCGAATGGCTTGGCGGCAAGCCGAGCCCCGCGCCGAGTTGTCCGTAGGTCGAAGTCTCGCCGAATTCGATGTCGCACAGCGCTTGCCAGATCCGCTGCTGGAAGGCGCTGCCAACCAGCCGGAACGGGACGGAGAATCCATGCAGCGCCCCGTCGAAGTAGGCGCCGAGTTCCGTCGCGGCCTGCTCCAGCACGCGCGCATCCGCTGCGGGCATCGCCGAGACGGGAGTGGGACGCGCCAGCCCCGGGTAGTACTTCTGGCCGGCAAAGAACACACCGGTCAACGCGCCGCCATCGGCACGCAACAGCATGTCGCCCAGCGGGCTGTCGATGATCTGATGGCTGCTCATGCTGCCTGCTCCTCGATATCGCTAGCCTGAAGCTTCAGCGCTTCGTAGCGGTGCCAGAGATGGATTGCCGCATAGGCGCGCCACGGCGCCCATCCGGCGGTTTTCGCCTGCATCCCGCGAACCGTATCGACGCCCAGCACCTTGCGCAGCGCGTAGTCGGTGCCCGGAAATGCGTCAGGCCAGCCTAACGCGCGCATTGCGACGTACTGCGCCGTCCAGTCTCCGATGCCGTCGATGGCACGCAATTGCGCCACGGTCACCTCGGGTGGCGCGTGCGGATCGAGATCGATCTCGTGGGCAGCCACGCTGCGGGCCAACGCACGAATCGTCCGGGTCTTCGCGGCGGTCACGCCAGTCGCCCGATACGCCTCGTCGGGCAATGCAGCCAGAACCTGCGCGGTCGGGAAGGCGTGTGTCAGCGGCGCCTGGCCGGCAGGCGTGGTCAGTCCTGCCTGGGCCGCTTCCGGCAGCGGCCCGCCAGCCGCCTGCACCAGCCGAGCCAGAATGCGCCGCGCCTGCACCACCGGAATCACCTGACCGACGATCGCGCGCACCCCGATCTCGAATCCGTCGAACGCGCCGGGCAGGCGCATTCCAGGCGTCTGCGCAGCCAATTCGCCCAGGTGAGCGTCGACGATGTCGGGGCGACAGCCCAAATCGCATAACCGCCGGACCTTGCCCAAGGCCTGCGGAATCACGGGCGCCAACGTGCCGGACAACGTGATGCGCAGCACCGCGCGCCGCGCCACATGCTCGAGCCGCACCCAGCCCGCATGACACCGGCCGCCCGCTTCGATCGACAACGTGCGCGAGTACACCTCGCCATCACATTGTTCGATGCCCTCGACGACACGCACTGCCAGAAATCCGAGCAGCGCCTCCCACGCCAGCGGCGGCCGGTAGCCGAGCTCGAACACGAGCCGGTCCGCCATGCCATCTGCGGCGCGCTTGCGCATCGCCAGCGGCGTCAGGCCATAGCGCTCCTTGAGCACGTCGTTGAACCGCCGCACACTGCCGAAGCCGGCTGCCAGCGCCACCTCGGTGACGGGCAGCGCGGTGTCTGTCAGCAGGCGCTTGGCCAGCAGCAGCTTTTGCGTCTGGGCATACTCATGCACCGACACGCCGAACTCGGCATCGAACAGGCGGCGCAAGTGACGCTCGGTCACACCGATCCGGGCGGCCAGTTGGGCCACGCCCGCGTCGAACATGAAGCCTTCGTCGATCAACGTGGCGGCGGCCTGCGCCAGCCGGCCGGAGATGTCCGCCAGGCCATGCCCCGGCGCCAATTCCGGGCGACAACGCAGGCAAGGCCTGAAACCGTGTTTCTCCGCGGCGGCGGCTGTCTCGTAGAACGTGCAGTTCTCGCGCTTGGGCGTGCGCACGGCGCAAATCGGCCGGCAGTACACGCCCGTCGACGACACCCCGACGAAGAAGCGTCCGTCGAAGCGCCGGTCATGCGAGGCCACGGCCTTGTAGCAGGTGTCGGGATCGAGTTCCATGCCATGCATCCTACGCCTTTACGACATGACAAACCCGCTGGAATCGGACATTCGCCTCAGCCCCGGATACCGCCGACGGCGACGATTGTTGGCCCCGAATCTGAAAGTGTGCCGGCACGCGGTTCGCGTGTCGTCCATCCGGCTAGAATCCTTGCAGACGGCCAACCGGCGCCGTCTACGGAGAATTCATGCGTCGTCTTGTCACCAGTTTTGCCGCCAGCCTCGTCACCGGCGCGGCTTGCTTCATCTTGGCGGGCCTGAGCGCCCTGCCCGTGCCCGCCTTCGCCGCGCGGCCAAGCAGCGTCGCGCCCCCGC
>NZ_ANKP01000082.1:0-8729 GCF_000319775.1 Cupriavidus sp. HMR-1 | reverse complement strand
TCGAATCTCGTGCTCACGCACAGCTGGGCCCGTAGCGAGATGCGGTGGCCAAGTGCCTTGAGTCCCTGGACCAGCGGGTCGCTGGCGCCGTCGTTCGTCGTGTTGATATGCGGATGCTCGCCACCAAGCGTCGTAACTGGGCTGTTACTGGCGCCGAAGTCGACCAGACCGGCCGACTGCTGTGCGTCGAGCCCCCAGTCGAGCACCCCGACCAGCGTCTTTACCACGTACTGCGGTATCGCCCCGCCGCCCGGCGAACCGGTCGCCATCAGGAAATCTCCGATCGAGCCATCCGCGCCCTTGCGGAATACCAGCGTCGGCGCCATCGAACTGCGCGGACGCTTGCCCGGCTCCACGCGATTGGCGACGGACTGGCCTCTGGCGTCCACCGGCGTCGCGCTGAAATCGGTCAACTGGTTGTTGAGCAGGAATCCGTGGGTCATATGGAACGACCCCATGCTGGCTTCGACCGATGTGGTGGCGCTGACCGCATTCCCCTGCGCGTCGACGATCGAAAAATGGTTCGTTCCATGTTCCGTCTGCGGCACAACGCCCAGCAGCGCGCCGCCCAGGTTACCGGCCACGGCGGTGCCCATGGAACGATGCGGATCGATCAGCGCCGCTCGTCCACGCAGGTATCGTTTGTCCAGCAGCGCGTCTGCGCTACCACCCGGCAGCGGCACGAAATCGGGGTCGGCCACGTACTTGTCACGATCCGCATAGGCCAGCCTCTCGGCTTCGCTGACGAGGTGCACACCCTGTACGGTTGGCTTGCCGCCCTCCCCGTCGATGGCGGTCGGTCCGAGTTCGGCCAGATCGAAGCGCTCCAGAATCCCCATCACGGATGCCACCGTGATACCGCCGGCGGGTGGCGGCGCGCCGCAGATCCAGAACGCGCGGTAGGCCATGCAGACCGGTTCGTGCCGCTTCACCGTGTAAGCCGCCAGATCGGCCAATGTCGTCTTGCCCGGCGTGATGGGTCGGCCGTCGGCGCCCGTCGTGGCCGCAATCGACGCCACGATGCCTTCCGCGATCGGCCCCGTATAGAACGCATCGGCACCCTGGCTCGCCAGGGCCTGCAGCGTCCGCGCGTAGGCGGGATTCCTGAGAACCGTACCGATTGCCTTCGGCTTGCCATCGGGATCGAGAAAGTACGCGCGCGCCTCGGCATCGCGCTTGAGGCCATTGGCATTCGTGGCAATCGCCTGCGCCAGTCGCCCGCCGATCGGGAAGCCGTTCGTTGCCAATGTCACGGCATCGTCGAACAGCCCCGGCCAGGGCAGCTTGCCGTGCTCCCGCTGCACGCGCTCGATCAGTCGGGGCACGCCGGGTGTGCCAATGGAGCGGCCGCTGGATCGAAGATCGGGCTTTGGCGAACGCCGGTCCCTGGCATCGTCGACGTGAAGCAGATAGTGCGCGCCAGCCGATGCCGGCGCCGTCTCCCGGCCATCGTAGGCCTGCACGGTCCGCGTTGTGGCGTCGTAATAGAGCAGGAAGCCGCCTGAACCCAGTCCGGTGGCCTCCGGCACCGTGAGCCCCAGCACCGCCTGCACCGCCACGGCGGCGTCCGCGGCGGTGCCACCCCGACTGAGCACCGCGCAACCCGCCGCACTGGCGTACGCGTTGGAGGTCGACACCATATACGACCGGGCATGGATCGGCTGCATTCCCTTGCGGTAGCCGCTGGCGGGCTCCGGCGCGGCGGGATCGCCCGGCAGGTTCGAGCCGACCACCACGGTGCCGCCATCATCGGCAAGCACCTGGCAGGTGCCTTCGGCGCGTATCGACGTAGGTGGCGTAGGTGGCGCCGATGGCAGCGCAACGCTAGAACAGCCCCCGACGAGCAGCCCGCCTGCGAAAATCAGCCCGAAACGATGACGGGTTCGCACAGGATCGGAAAATTGACGGAATTGGCGATGTAGCACTTCTCGTGCGCCACGTGATGCAGGTGTTCGGCCTTGGCCGCGTCATCACCGGCGCGGATGGTGACCTGCGGGCGCAGCACGATCTCGGTGAATTTGGCCGGCGAAGTTCTGTCGGTCATCGTGCCTTCGGCCTGATCGACATATGCCAGTACGGCGATGCCGGCGTCGGCGCACAGGTGCAGGTACCAGAGCTTGTGGCAGGCCGACACCGATGCCAGCAGCAGTTCCTCAGGGTTCCAGCGGCTGGGGTCGCCCAGGAACGCGGGATCGGAGGAACCCGGAATCTCGGGCTTGTTGCCAGACCGGATCACGTGTTCGCGTCCGTAAGCGCGGTATCCCGACGTTCCGGTGCCGCGGTTGCCGGTCCATTCGACCGTAGTCTGGTACTTGTGCTCGCCGTGAGCCATGGAATTGCTCCTGATGTGGGAGAAAAGCTGCAAGGAGCCACCATTGTGGCGAAAAAAAGGGACCTCCGCAGAGGTCCCTTGATCAACCCGGCCAGACTGTCCGGGTTGGAGATCGGTCGAAGCAGTCGGCGCGTCTCAATGCACCATTCGCCCGAACGTGAACTCGCCGTCCACGTAGTCCACCGGCACGACATCCTTCGCGGCAAACCGGCCTTCCAGGATGGCCTTGGCCACCGGATTCTCGATCTGCTGCTGGATCGCGCGCTTGAGCGGCCGGGCTCCGAACACCGGGTCGTAGCCCGCGCTGGCGATCTTCTCCAGCGCCCGTTCGCTCACGTCCAGCGTCATGTCCATGCGCGCCAGACGGACCTGCAGGCGCTTGAGCTGGATCTTGGCGATCGACTCGATATTCTTCTGGTCGAGCGCATGGAACACCACGACTTCGTCGATCCGGTTCAGGAACTCGGGCCGGAAATGCGTGCGTACCTCCTGCCATACCGCGCCCTTCACCGCCTCCTGCGGTTCGCCCGCCATCGACTGGATGATGTGCGAACCCAGGTTCGACGTCATCACGATCACCGTGTTCTTGAAGTCGACGGTACGGCCCTGGCCGTCGGTCAGACGACCATCGTCCAGCACCTGCAGCAGCACGTTGAACACGTCCGGGTGCGCCTTCTCGACTTCGTCGAGCAGGATCACCGCGTACGGCTTGCGACGCACCGCCTCGGTCAGGTAACCGCCTTCGTCATAGCCCACGTAGCCCGGAGGCGCGCCGATCAGCCGGCTCACGCTGTGCTTCTCCATGAATTCGCTCATGTCGATGCGGATCAGGTGCTCCTCCGAATCGAACAGGAACTCGGACAGCGCCTTGCACAACTCGGTCTTGCCCACGCCCGTCGGCCCGAGGAACAGGAACGAGCCATACGGCTTGTTCTCGTCCGACAGACCGGCACGCGAACGGCGGATCGCATCGGACACCAGCCGCACGGCCTCGTCCTGACCCACCACACGCTGGTGCAGGCGATCTTCCATCTTGAGCAGCTTCTCGCGCTCGCCCTGCATCATCTTGGCCACCGGAATACCCGTGGCGCGGCTGACGACCTCGGCGATTTCCTCGGCGCCGACCTGCGTGCGCAGCAGCTTGTTCTGCTGTTTCTGCTCGCTGGCCTCGGCCTTGGTTGCCGCCTGCAGCTTGCCCTCGAGTTCCGGCAGCTTGCCGTACTGGAGTTCAGCCACCTTGTCGAGCTTGCCTTCGCGCTGCAGTCGGGTGATATCGAGCTTGATCTTCTCGATCTCCTCCTTCAGCGCGGCCGCACCCTGGGCGGCGCCCTTCTCGGCGCGCCAGATCTCATCCAGGTCAGCGTATTCCTTCTCGAGCCGGATGATTTCCTGCTCGATCAGTTCCAGACGCTTGCGCGATGCCTCGTCGGTTTCCTTCTTGACCGCCTCGCGCTCGATCTTGAGCTGGATCGTGCGACGCTCGAGCTTGTCCATCGCCTCGGGCTTCGAGTCGATTTCCATCTTGATCCGCGCGGCAGCCTCGTCGATCAGGTCGATGGCCTTGTCCGGCAGGAACCGGTCGGTGATGTAGCGGTGCGACAGCTCGGCCGCGGCCACGATAGCCGGGTCGGTGATCTCCACCTTGTGGTGCAGTTCGTACTTCTCCTGCAGGCCACGCAGAATGGCGATCGTTGCCTCGACGCTGGGTTCATCCACAAGCACCTTCTGGAAGCGGCGCTCCAGCGCGGCATCCTTCTCGATGTACTTGCGGTATTCGTTCAGCGTGGTCGCGCCGATGCAATGCAGTTCACCGCGCGCCAGCGCCGGCTTGAGCATGTTGCCCGCGTCGATCGCACCTTCGGCCTTGCCCGCGCCCACCATCGTGTGAATCTCGTCGATGAAGACGATGGTCTGGCCTTCATCCTTGGCCACGTCATTGAGCACTGCCTTCAGGCGTTCCTCGAACTCGCCGCGATACTTGGCGCCGGCCAGCAGCCCGGCCATGTCGAGCACGAGCACGCGCTTGTTCTTGAGCGTCTCCGGCACTTCGCCGTTGACGATGCGCTGTGCCAGCCCTTCGACGATGGCGGTCTTGCCCACACCGGGCTCACCGATCAGCACGGGGTTGTTCTTGGTACGGCGCTGCAGGATCTGGATCGCGCGACGGATTTCGTCGTCGCGGCCAATCACGGGGTCCAGCTTGCCGGCGCGCGCGCGCTCGGTCAGATCGACCGTGTACTTCTTGAGCGCCTCGCGCTGCGACTCGGCGTCGGCGCTATTGACGGTATCACCGCCGCGCACGGCCGTGATCGCGGCCTCGAGCGACTTGCGCAACAAGCCGTTCTCGCGGGCGATCCGCCCCGTCTCGCCTTTGTCGTCGGACACGGCGAGCAGGAACAGTTCACTGGCGATGAACTGGTCGTTGCGCTTGATCGCTTCCTTTTCGGTGGCATTCAGCAGGTTGTTCAGGTCGCGGCCCACCTGGACCTCGTTCGTGCCCTGAACCTGCGGCAGGCGATGGATCGCCGCATCGAGCGCGCTCTGCAGGCCGCCCACGTTCACGCCAGCACGCGACAGCAGCGTACGGGCTGCCCCATCGTCCTGCGCGAGCAACGCACGCAGCAGATGCTGGGGTTCGATGTATTGATTGTCATTACCCAGCGCCAGACTTTGCGCTTCTGCCAGCGCTTCCTGGAACCGGGTAGTCAGTTTGTCAATTCGCATTAGGAGCCCTCTCTCTCTAGGAAAGTGTGTCCTGATGCGAGGCCCGCGGCGGCTTTGGCTGCCGCCACATATGCCCAGCCGGACACGTTACTTCCGAAAGATAGGGCTTGGGAATGACATTTCAAGACATCGGCGATACACCCGTCATACATCGACCAAATTTCGGCCAAGTGCATGACGGGTAACGCGTATCGCCGGGCCTGGCGGCCACGTCTCAGTTGGGCACGTCCACGGTCGAGCCGGTGACCGTGATCGCGTCGCCGGCCGCGGGTGTGGCAGCGATCGGCGGCACGTTCGACGGCTGGATCCGGGGGCCGACCGTGTCGGTATCGGCACCCCCGCGCGGCGTGGTGCGCACCACCTGCGACGGCGGCAGCGGCGTACCGTCGCGCAGGTTGGCGTAGACCGCATCGAGCGCCCGGTTCACGTAGACGTGCATCGGGATATAGCGCTTGGCATACCCGGGAATCACATCAATAAACCCGTCGAAATGCTGGCCGTTGGTCACCTCGATGTACGAGAGCCGACTGCTGGCGCCCTCGACGTGCTTGTTCAGCCCGAGATATGGCCGCGACGTGTGGTTCACCGGCAGGAGGCCATCGCTGCGGCCCTGCACGATGACCGACGGTCGGCCGCCAAGGTTGCCCGTGCGATAGGTCTGGCCGATACCGGTCATCAGCGCCGGGTTTCGGGTGTCCAGCAGGCCACGCAGGCAGAGCGCGCCGTCGACATTGCCGTCCGCCAGCTTGGTCGAGGGCGATATCGACGCGAAGTCACGCATCGCCCCGGACGGGTTGGCATCGTTCATCAGCGTCACCGCCGTAGTGGGCGGAATGCCATTGCCAGTCGAGAACAGCCCTGCCAGCGCGGCCGCCGGGGCCGTGACGGGATTGGCCTGCGGCGGGCTGCCCGGCGAGGAAAAACTGTAGTGGCAGAGCCGGTCCGTCACGCTGGCGCGCGCATAGGCATTGGCATAGGTCACCGAAATGGAACTGCCGACCTCCAGCGCCGAAAGCGACGCGAACAGGTCATCCGACTCGGGCTCCCAGCCGGCGCGGTGCAACGCATCCAGCGCGGAGGTTGCCTGGGCGGACGTGCTGCCTCCGGCAATCTTCTTCTTGGCAGCCAGTGACGCACATCGGTTGAGCGCGGCCTGTCCGGCCGTTTTGGCGAATGGCGCATTGCCCAGGCTGGCATCCTGGCTGGCGCAGAGCTGGTACAGGTTGGCAATCGTCGTGTAATCGTAAAGATGCTTGCCCGACGCCGCCACCGGCACGCCGCCGCGCTTGACGACCACGCCTGCCGTCGGTGGCAAGTTCACATTCGGCTCCCCGACGGCCACGCCGTCGATCAACCCGCCGGTGTCCTGTTCCGCCGCTGCAATGGCCGCCCCGCCACCATTCGAGATGGCCGACGCGATCACCAGCACATTGGCTGGCGTGAACGTCGCCTGCCGCGTGCCATCGGTATTGGTCCTGCCGAACTTGTCGTTGACCGCCCACAGCGTGAACTGGATCGCCTGCAACGTGTTGGCGCCCCAGTTCGCCTCCGGGTTCTGTTGCGAGTGCGCGTGCTTGAACGCAAGCCGGTGCGGGGTACTGGCATTGAAGCCCGCCAGCGTTTGAGAGGCACTGGGCTGTGCCGCGAACTGGGCCTGCGTGCCGGCACCGGCCCGGGCCTGCCGGGTGCCGTCGATCAGCGGCACGGTGTCGCTACCCAAGTCATGCGGTGCCGCGCCGGTCCCCTTGTCCGTATAGGCCACCGCGCAGTTGTGCTTGAGCCCCCACTCGCCCACGGCGATTCCGCCATAGACACCACGCGAGCCGGACGAAGTGGCGGAAATGATGCAGGGATGCTTCACATCGAACCCATCCGGAACCTGGGCCATGACTGTCACGTTTTGCCGGCCCGAGCCGTCATCGGCAAATGCGATGTACTCGGTACCCGGGACCTTGCCCTGGCCGGTGGTCACGTTCCCCTTGGCGTCGACATTGGGGCCGTAGAGCGAGCCATAGCCGCCCGCGGCCTGGACATCCACGATCGCGCGGTAGTTGGCCCAGATCGCGTTACGGCGCAACTCCGCGGCCGTCGGCGCATTCGGATTGGCAAACGCCGGCGCTGCGGCCGCCAGTCCGTCCTTGCCCAGCCCCGCTGTCAGCAGGTCATCCGTGTTGCCATCGTAGGATTTGACCCCGATGGGGCTGGATATGAATGCCGGCTTGACGTTGGGACCGGCGTTCCCGCCGCCCCCATTTGTGCCGAACCCGCCGCACGCAGCAACGCCAAGCGTGGCGACGGCGATAGCGATCGTGTTTCGGCGGTGCGCACGCCGGGTGCCATGGCCGTGCGATTGGGCGGACTGCGAGAGGTGGCGCTGCTGCATGGGTATGTCTCCTTGTTGTTATCGGCGGGATGGCGCGAACGCCGTCCCGTCCAGGACTCGGTGAGACAACTGCAAACTGCCAAACAGGGGGAAATGCGGAGTGGCGCGGACCGCGGTGAGGCGCCAGGAGAGCGGCTTCATGCGAAGCCGCGCGCACCCGGCGATCCGGCCCGGCAATGTTATACGGTCTTGCGCCGCAGGAGGATAGCCGGGCGGTACGTAGTGTTACCTAAGGTCTACCCCGAGGAGCCTGTACAGAGCCCAAGGCGCACGGCATCAGGCCAGCGCCCGGTACGACCAGATGCCGAACGCGGTCAGCAGGAGCGATCCACCCAGATGCATCGCGAGGTGGAGCATGGCCCAGCGATAGTCACCAGCCATCAGATTGGCGATGACTTCACTCGAGAACGTCGAAAACGTGGTCAGGCCGCCGAGGAAACCCGTGACGGCCAGCAGGCGCCACTCTGGCGGCAAAGATGGGTGGGTTTCGAAGAACGCGACGGCCAGGCCGATCAGGTAGCCTCCGACCAGGTTCGACGCCAGCGTGCCATATGGCAGTGCCGGATTGATGGCGTTCCACGTGACCGAGAAAAACCAGCGCAGCCAGGCGCCAACGGCGGCACCAACGCCGACCGCCACGAAACCCATCGGGCCCATCATTCTTCCTTGTTATTGGCGGGATCCGCGTTGAACGATTCGATACCCCAGCGGCGCAGCGCGGCATCGTCCGAGACCCGCGCGTCGACCCAGCGCGCGCCTTCCGGCGTGTCTTCCTTCTTCCAGAACGGTGCCTCGGACTTCAGGTAGTCCATGATGAACTCGCACGCCGCAAACGCGGCGCCACGGTGGGCCGAGGACACGGCAACCAGCACGATCTGGTCCAGCGGCTGCAGCAGGCCCACGCGATGCACGATGGTCACGCCAAGCAGCGGCCAGCGTTCGCGCGCCGCCGCTTCGATCGTCTCCAGCGCCTTCTCGGTCATGCCGGGATAGTGCTCGAGCTCCATCGTACTGACGCGCGTGCCTTCGCTGACATCGCGCACCGTCCCGATGAAGCTGGCCACCGCCCCCACGCCCGGATTGCCGGCGCGCAGCGCCACCACTTCCGCGCCGAGATCGAAATCCTCGTGCTGAACGCGTACCGCCATCTCAGCCTCCGGTCACGGGAGGAAAGAAGGCCACCTCGCAGCCATCGGCCAACTGGGTGTCGGCACGTGCCACGGCATGGTCCACGGCCATGCGCAGCGCGCGGCCATCGGCCAAAGCCTCGGCCCAGGCGCCGCCGCGTCC
>NZ_ANKP01000081.1:0-47359 GCF_000319775.1 Cupriavidus sp. HMR-1 | reverse complement strand
AGCTGTTTTGCGTGCCGAGAGACGGTGAACGCAGGCTTCTGAGCAGATATCGATCCGGGGGGCGCTACCGGTACCAGAACGGCGCAACAGGTAATTACCCATCACGGCATCGGCCGCAGGCGTGTGGACGCAATCCTCACGAATGCTGGCCGGCATCAGCAGATGCACCGGATAGGGTAGCCGCGCAAGCGGCGCGCACGGCGAGAGCCCTGCGTGTTCGCGTAAGCGGACAGTCAAGACGCATTGCTTCCATGCTCAGGGCTGATCGGTTTGGCATCGCTAAAGGACCGGGAGAGTAGTGGCAGGACGGCTGGGTGGGCCGGCAAGCTGGGGGTGGTACCCGGGCGCACCGAATGGGACAGGCCCGAATCGGGGTCGGTGCTGTCCTGAAATGGGCTGTGTGCGAGATACACGGCTCCGCGGCTGCGTGCGCGCAGCGCTATGCGAGACGAACATGAGCAAGACAATCAACCTGCGCCCGATCCTGGAGCAGTACAACCTCCCCGAGAGATTCAAGGCGGAATTCGCCGTCCTGGCTGCCGAGCATCTTCACCTTCCCCACAGCGGAACCCGCGTGAGCGGACGTTCGCTATCGCAGATGTCTCAGCGGCAGCGGGTGCAGGCGCTGCTGGCGATGATGGTGGAGCTGCGGCGCGTCGGCGGCATGGCCGTGACTTCGCCCTATGCCATTCGGCAGAAGCACATCCGTTGGCTCGTCTGCCACTGGGTGGAGGAGCGGAAGCTGAATGTGGGGACGGTGGAACTGCGGCTCACGCACCTACGTGCCTTCATGTCCTGGATGGGCAAGGCAAACATGGTGGGTCGAATCGACGACTATGTGGTGCGGCCGGCGGGCTACGTCCGCAGCTACGTTGCGAAGGAAGACCGCTCTTGGGATGGGAATGGCATCGATGCCGCGGAACTGATCGCGGAGATCGCGAAGACGGATCTACATGTTGCGCTGCAGTTGAAGCTCGAAGCCGGATTCGGACTGCGCGCCAAGGAGAGTTGGCGCCTGCGAGCGGCGCTGGATGTTCTGCCGTCCGGCATGCTGCATGTGCATGACGGGACGAAAGGAGGCCGACCGCGCCGAGTGCCCATCGAGTTTGACTGGCAGTACGAACTGCTGGGCCAGGCGGCCAGCCTGTCCGAGGCAACCAATCCGGGCAAGGGCACGCTCATTCCCGCGACATACACTCAGAACCAATGGCGCCGCAGGTTCTATACCGTACTGGAGAAGCACGGGGTCACGAAAGACGGCGTTGGGGTGACGGCTCATGGTTTGCGCCATCAGTTCCTGCAGCAGATGTACCAGCGCCATAGTGGCCAGGCGGCTGCTGTGAAGGGTGCTGGGAAGGTAAAGGACGTCGAGGCGCACCGGGAGGCAATGCGGAAGGTGGTCGAAGCTGCAGGTCATAGTCGAGCCACCAAGGCGAATGCCTATCTGTCTACCTATTCGGTGCAGCAGTCGCTTGGCAAGCCAGAGCCGTCATTGGCTGATGTCCAGGCCGCATTGGCGGCGGCCGGTGGGAACAAGGTCGTCGCAGCAAGGGATCTGGGAATCTCGCGGGCAAAGCTCTATCGAATCCTCGCGAAGGTGGGGTCGTAGATCACGAGATTTGGGCCACGGAACCGAAAGTCTGAGCATGCTCAGCCTATTTCCCCGGTAACACGCCATATTTCTAGCGTGTTTTTACGGTCGGGAGATTCGAAATGACGGCAGGAACGACGGCGGATCTGGTCCGCCTTTCGTTGGAGATCCGAGTGGCTTGGGCGATAGCGGTGTTCTGAGTCGACGACAATTCCCCAGAGCAGTGTCCGCACCAATGCCATCCGCCGTTCCATTACTGTCGGGGCGTTTTCTGAGCGTGCTCATCACAAAAACCCGGAAAGCTCGCGGTTTTGTACCGTCATTCCGGGAGATTTGCCGATGTGGGCATGGTTGAATCGGAATTTCCAATACCAGTACGGAGAAATTTGCATGACCAAATCGGAACTAATCGACGCGATCGCCGCCGGTGTCGACGGCCTGTCCAAGACAAAGGCCGAGCAGGCCTTGAATGCCACGCTCAGTGCGATCATGGATGCCGTGGCCAAGGGCGAGACGCTCACCTTGGTTGGCTTTGGCTCTTTCAGCAAAGGCGAGCGAGCTGAGCGCACTGCGCGCAACCCGCGCACCGGCGAAGAAATCACTGTTCAGGCCGCCAAAACGGTGAAGTTCAAGGCCGGTCAGCGATTCAAGGATGCCGTAAACGGTGACGCCGGTGCACAGTGACCAGACGGGCGCGGCCTCGCCGCATTATGTGCCAGTCGCACAGCTGCTCGCCGGCACCACGGAGCTCCCCCAACGCATCGACGCAACGGTCGTGCGATATCGGGGCGTCACGTGTCATGTTTATGGCGTTCTCCATGGTCTGACCGGCGGTACCAACCGGCAATACAAGGCTCTGGTGGAGCAGGCCATCGAAGATGCCCCGGGCGAGCTAGTCTTTGGCGAGACGAAGTTCGGGAAGCTTTATCGAGGCATCCAGGTGGAGATGGACGACTGGACCGAGATTCCGCTGCGCGACGCCTTCCGGATGCAATTCAAGGCGGCGCTGACGCCGATGCGAATGTTCATGGTGGCCGCCGGCATGCGTCGTGAGCGCCGAACTGAGGTTGACCGCTTTGGAACGGGCGGTGTTCGTCGCCTGCAGGACATCGGCGGCTCCGCGGCCTTCCATGCCTTGTCGCCCGATGAACGTCGCAGGCTTGCCGGATTTCCCGATCCTTACTCGTACCTGGTGGAGAACTGCCGTCGCCGCGCGGGCGGTGGTGACCGCAACGGACCTGTGTTTCCCGACCCGGATTGGCGTTGGCTCGCGATGATCGAGCCGGAGCTCAACATTCCGTTGCGCAGCGTCTTTATGCTGGAGTTCGCCGTGGAGCGTGCTCGAGTACTCGGGGGCAGCGAGATCTCGATTTTTGTGGGCGAGATTCACAATTCGGACATGGCCTGGCTGGCGGGCTTCGACGAGACCCTGTTGGACCAGTCGGTCCTACGCACGGTGAACGACGTTCGGTCGCGCGCCATAGAACTCGCCCGTGCGCGAGGCCGGCCATCACGCCTCAGGTTCGCCCTCGCCGCCCTGGCGGGAGCCAGCATTCCAATGTCGATCTATTTTGGCTTTGGTATCTGGCTCTGGGCCAACCGGTAGACCAGAAAACCGGTATCAAGAACGCGAAAGGCACGTCTACGGGCGTGCCTTTCGTCCTTTTTGAAGGGAACATGTTCCTTCGACTACTTGTCCGGTGGGCTATCGTGCGTAGGCCAGAAGCAAGGTAGCCAGGGCGCCGGCGTCGCCTACGAGTCGATGGATCGAGCCTGCGGGAGATTTGTCTGCCAGTGATTCGCCCGACACCAGCCAAGAGAACTTCACGCGGCGCGAGGATTTTTCGCCGGGATGGGGTGTCGGCGCGGGTAGATCAATGGGCTGCGATCGCTGCGCACGAGTGAGCCCCGGGAAAGGATCGACGCCCGTGAAGTGCGCCAGTTCATCAATGCTGATCGCGCTGTAAGCTGGCGTCGCATCGTTGCGGACAACGTAGGCGGCGGCGCCGACACCGGGCACATAGATAGCCTTCCAGAGGAAGTCGGGAATCCGAACACGGCCATTGAGGGTCGCGCTGGTCTTCGAAAATGCCGGACCGGTGACAACCTGGATTGCGCCGTATTGCCGAGCCAGCCGGCGTGCCGACGTCTCGATATGGCTCCACGTGCGGCGGTTGGAGATGCTGTTCTGCGGAACGACGTTGGCCAGGGTGAAGCTCTCAGCTTGTGATGCCTTGTCTGCGAAGTCCCCACTTGGCGCAAGGTGCCCGCGGTCCATTCCGGATCGGCTGAAGTCCTGCAGGCGTGCGCGGTCGGCAGCCGGAAGGCGCTCCTCCTCGTAGAAATCGCTGTCGCGCGGCAGCGAGCGTGCGGCTTCTACGGCTTGCTTCGTGAGCCGCTCGGCCGACCAAAGCGCGGTGCGAGTCTGGGCGGAGTAGAGGACGGCGTAGGCACGGTAGCAGAGCAGTTGGGTCCTGCCTGCCGGTTGGCTAAGGGCTGGCTGGCCGGCGCCCAGTACGTGGGCGCATTCTGCGGGTTCTTTCGCACTGGCAGTGGCTGCGACGAGCGCGAGGGTGAGTGCAACTACGAGATGGCGAGTCATGGCTGAAGGTCCGAGATATTGACCATTTCAGCTTGCCATCCCAAACGCGAAGTCAAGGTTGCCAGTGATCCGGCACGCCATCGATGGCCTTGCCGATGAACTCGTGTAGATCCAGCAGAGGCCATTCCTTGTCGGCCAACGCCTCTTCGGCAATCTCAGCGCATAGCGCCGGCACTGGCTCGAAGCGGACCATTGGTGCTCCATCTATATAGATGATCTTCGCCCGCTTCAGCAGCTTCTGATAGCGCGCGGACTGAGACACCACTGTTTCAGGCGGGTCCACGTGCTTGAACTCGTACCCAGGCTGGGCGAGGGCAGCGGCCATAGCCGCGAATTTGGGGCCGTTCGCCTCCCAGTCGGTTGTTGTGGAGGCGACCAGGTTTAGGAAATACGGGATGTCCGAGACGGTCAGCGCGCGGCGGGCGGTCATGGATATGGCCTGCTCATCGGCGGGCCGGTGTTCGACGCGATTGTTCCAGATGGCGCTGAGCTGGGGGAAGGCCACGTCCTTGCCGGCGCCATCGAGCTGGATCGGAGGCGTCGACATGCCGCATTCCTCACAAACAATGACTGCCTGGAGCCGGCCGGCGATGTAGAGGGGGGCGCCGTCGCAATGGGCGCATTGGAGGAGGCCGCTGGGCATGGCGAGGATCCGGTGCTGAAAATCCCGGGATTATGCCTGTCCGCGGCCTGCGCCCGTCAGAATTGGCAGACGGGCTGTTCGATGATCGGCTCTTCCACGGCCAGATAGCCGCTCGTTGTGCTCAGAATCTCACGCGTCACGGTTCCCTGGAAGCCTTGCAGCATTTCCGCGTGGTCTCGCAGGGCTGCGCCGATCTGCCAGAACTCGTTGAGCCAATGGCCCGGAGGGCCCATCGGGCCGCCCATCTGGCCATTGAAGATTGCGCCGCGAATGGCGAGAACCGTCTCGGGTTCGGGATACTCTCGTTCTTCGTTGTCGTAGTGCTGCATTGGTACTGGAGGTTGAGTGTTAGGTCGGCGTCGGGGCAGCCTAGGCTAGGCGAGTGTCGGCCACCAGGGGCAATGCCTCGGGAAATGCGTGATACAGGACACCCTCAAGCAGCCGTCCAGCGGCTTTCTTGCCCGCACGATGAACCATTGCCCACCCATCTCGCGCGGTTGCGCCGGCGGGATACTCTGGGGCATTGAATCCACCCAGCACGACACGGCCGTCCATCGCAACCGCTGCCGTTTTGAAGCGCCCGGCGCCAAAGTCGCCAGAGCCTGGTGCCCACTGGCCGTGCTGCTTGTATAGGAACGGGACGCCGGCAGTCGCACATTGGTCGCGCAGGCTAAGTGACCATGCCGGATGCGTGATCCGAGCATCTGGGCCAGATTCGCCGCCGGCAATGATCCAGTCGATGGCGCCTGGGTCGTAGTCGTTGCCGGACGTGTGGAGCAGCTCGCCAGTCATCGTGGAGAACACGTCGACGTGCCCGAGCAGGGGCTCCATCGAGAGAAAGCGGATCTTCGTCGGCACGCGCAGCAGCTTCGGAATGTCGCGGTCGGCCTCGGTCTGGTTCACGATAGTTGCGCCCAGCCAGATATCGGCGGGCGCATTGCCAGCGATCCAGGTGGCCAGCCAAGGGACGAGCGGGTTATCGGCGCAGTCGTCGCGCTGCATGAGGGTGTTGAAGGCCGCGCCTAACCTCTTTGTGGCGTTACCGATGCGTTTGGTCAGCACGAGCTTGTCGAGGTTCGGCGTCTGCCGCCAGACTTCGAGCATTTCGATGAACCATTCGATCGGCACCTCGTTGTCGAAGACGTCGGCCAGGCTTGAGCAGAAGACGCGCTGCCGGCGGCCGTGAATCGCCGCGAAAGCGGCATGAGCGGCGTTCCAACGGAGCATCTTTCGCCAATTGGCAGGGGAGGTGCGGCGACGAGGCGCGCCAGGTCCCCAGTTTGAGGCATGTCCGCCGCCGAATCGCGCGTTGCGTGCCTCCGCGTAGCAGTGGTCGCAACCCGGACTTACTTTCTGACAGCCCTCCCAGAAATTGGCCGTGTGGTCGGCCCATTCGATATTTGTGTTCTCGCTCATTTCCTTCCTTGTTACATGTACTGAGCAACGATGGACGACGCCGTTGCGCTGCCAGATCGACGGATCTAGGTGGTCTCGGCAAATCGATTGGCGGCACGTCGCCCACGATTGGTCAATCCACGCCACTCTCGATCCTGCACGGCGAGTGGGTAGCTGTTTTCCTTGCTGCGCCCCGCTCTGAACCATTGCTTGCCATCCCAAGAAGCAACAAGAGTTTCGTCGGCGTTGACAACATTGCGGACGTCGTAGTTTCCAGGTCTGACTGGTTTCGCAGTGTTGGAGAACCACGGAGTGAGTGTGTTATGCATGACAGTTGTCATTAATATTTAGCTTGTGAAGGGTGTTCTTCGAAGAGATCCCGCGTGCGGGTGTCCCTGTCGGCACTGCTGGGCGAGGTAACATTGCTTGACGAGGCTTGCGGCGAATCCACCGGTCGGCTTGTACTGGAAGAAGTCCGCGCGCAGTGCGGACAACGCTTGAATCCGCGGGGGACTCGGTTGATCGGAATCCACCTGGCACGAGGCCGCACCCGTCTGGCCTTGTCTTTAGGCTTGTGGCCACACAACGAGGCGCCGGTCACTGGATGGCTGAGCGCCTTGAATTGGTTCGTGAGTGCTTTGCTGCAGACCCAATGGGCGCCTGTGGCGTCGTGATAGCCCTGCCCGCGATCCACTGGCTGACCGCACAGCCAGCAGGTGCCCGCGTCGACGTGTTCGGCAATGGTCTTGCCGAAGTAGCGATCGTTTTTTGCCATGCTCAGTTCGCAGTGCGCTGACCTGCCGCCGCGTGGTAAATGCCGGTGCCGCAGTACGCGCAACCGAGATGCTCACGTTCCTGGGCCTCCGCATCGTCGACCGGCGGTGGGCAACTCCGATGCGCGTTGGCACGCACAAGCAGCTCCACCAGGCGAAGGGCAACCAACTGCCGATCCTCGTCTTTGGGCTGGCCAAGTAGGTCCGCAGCTATTAGCGACGCTGTCTGTCTGACCAAGTGCAAAGGGGGATGGGACACTTCGGGCAACGAAGCGCCGTGCTGGGGCGCCGTAGGATGCCGCTTGGTCTTTTGATCGCTCACCGATGTGCCTCCGTTGATGCGTCGGCAATGCTGCGTTCTTGGACCTGCTCCAGAGTCCTTCCGCAGAACTCGCAACGCCCTTTGCCCCACGCACCGCCATCCCAGCGGTGGCGGGATCCGACACGCAGGCCTGTGCGTTTGCTTCGGCCACCGAAGAGAGCGCACGAGATCACGGTGGGGCGGCTTTGCGCCGTTTTCCTAGTCATTGCTGATCTCGCTGCCGTCCCGCACTACCCGATGCCCGTTCTCGTGGGGTACCTGCGGCGCCTCTCTGCGCTTCTGGCGGGCTGCGCAGGCCTGTACCGCCGATTCCAACGCGTCAATCGCCCTCCGTGCCTCGTCATCGGTCTCGAACTGCATGATGATGCCCACGCCATCGAAGTCGGCGGTTTGGTACGCCGGCATGCCAGGGATGGAATCCAACTCGTCCATGAGCAAGTCGAGGCGGGTATCGTCCTCATCATCTGGAAAGCAGGCGAACACACCATTCGGCTCGTCGTCGTCGGCTCCTACGGTCATACCGCTAAGGTCGAGTTTCGGTGCTCGATTGCTCAACATCTCGCGCTCATCTCGCTGCGACGAGGTTCGCTGCACCAGCGATGGTGAAAGTTTGGAGTCGGAATTCATAATGGTCTTTATGGCAAGTGGAGTGAAATTGGGTCCCTTCAGCCTATCGATCCTGGCTCGAAGTCAAGTCGGGCCGGCCTGCACGGTCGAGTTTCTTGCGGCAAGCCCAAATTCGATCGCGGCGGCGCGCAGTTGGTCGGCATCGAGTTTGTCCTGGGAGAGCGCATTGAGTACGGCTTGAGCGAACCCGTGCAGGGCGGCCAATTCCTCGCCTATCGGACCATGCGTATAGAGGTACAGGCCATTCTGCATGCGGCGAACGGCGGTCGTTTCGCTGGCCATACGATGGAGCAGAGCTTCCGCTGCGTCGTGACTGACACCCAGGTGCCGCTGCAGGAGGGCCACAGAGGCGGCGCGGTGCTGGTGGACGAGCTCCAGCGCCGTGCGAAACAGCGCATCCCGATCAGCGTGCATCGGCCTTCCGTGTGCTGGGCGGAAGCCGCAGGTGCTCAATAGACGTACTGACGGCGTCCCATTCGATGCAAGGTATGCCGTTCTCCCGGTAGTACTGCCGCTTGGATGCCATTCGGGCGTCGTACTCCGGGTTACCCGTCATGCCGAGGACCTCGATGACCACTTCGGGATCAACGTCGGTTAGAACAAAGTCCGGGTGCACGGCGGCGCGACCGACGTGGCGCAATGGCTTGCGAAAGGCGCGGCCGTGGCCGACCAGGTGATCCGCCATTGCCACCTCGTGCGACGAATCGCAGGGCAGGAACTGCCGGTTGGCCAGCATCGCGGCGATATCGACCACGGTCAGGTAGTTGGAGCGGGATTTTTCAACGAGCAGTACGACGATGCAGCGTTGATCGGCCTTGCCAATGCCGGCAAGGGCGCCGCCAAACGACGCCTGCAGGCGTGCGTAGATCTCGGCGGACATGAAAAATCGCTGCGTGCTCTGGCGCAGCACCACCTTGCCGCCGTATTGGGTCTGCCCATGGGATTCGAGCTCGCCGATCACAATGCCGCGATGGCTCCCAGCGGAAGTGTGGGTGAGTCGCGCCTGCCAGGTTTCGAACTCGGCCAGGATTTCCGTTTTGCGAGCCGGATCCCATCGTTGCATCACGTGCAGCAGATCGGCTGCAGGCTTGCCGTTGATGCGGCAAGCAGCCAGTTCCGTGGTCAGGTGCGACCAGCAGGCGTTCCAGCCTCGGGAGCCGGTCCCCGACCAGACGTTGAGCCCCGCTTGTTCCCACGCATACTCCAGGAACGCCAGCAGGCCTGCCGAGCGCCGTTGGGGCTTGCTGCTTTCCCCCTTGGGCGTCCGTTGCACGGTTTTGGTCGGGGTGCGCGAGCTGGCTGACAGCGTGGCGTCGAGCCGGATGTCGTGGTGGCCATCGCGCACGCGGAAGGCGTCGAGACTGTCTGCAGCGCCCCCTTTGGCAAGTGCCAGGCGGTGGAACGGACACGCGCCCGCATGGTGGTGTGCCTGGTCCGGCCAGCGAGCGAGGAGGAAGATGTCGCGGTGGCGGCGGATCACGAGCTTGGGCCGCGGCCGGCTGGCCGTGCAGCCACACTCGGCGAAGCCTTGCACGGTTCTCGCACGCTCCAGGTGGCGGGCATAGCGGCCCGGATCTTCCAGCACATCGTCGAGGGGGAACTCATTCCCGCCTATCCGCACGGTAATCATGGTGATGTTCTCCTAGACTCCGGCGTCCCGGAACATGGAATAGAGGTCGCGCCGGATCTCACTGACGTTGAGCACATGCTTGGCGCGGGTCATGGCAACGTAGAGGAGGCGCTTCTCTTCTGCGGTCATCGTCGTCTCGCCTTCCTCGCCGGTCTTGAACTTGAAGTCGCCTGCGAGATAGACCGAGTCGAACTCCAGCCCCTTTGCTCGGTGCGCGGTAGAGATGACGTAGTCCGCCTCGCTTTCTGGGCTCACGCGCGTCAGGATCAGCCGGAGGTAGTCCACCCCTTCACTGTCAATTAGCTTGACCAGCGGCTGCAGGTCGCGGCCGGCTAGGGACTCGGCGTATTCCTGGACTTCTTCCCAGGTCTCGAATAGTGCGAGGGAGGCGGGGTAGGCGATCCGCTCTCCGCGCATCAGGCGCTCGGCGCCGTCGGCGAAAGCGCGCAGTTCATCCAGCTTGGCGCGGACCGCAACGCGGTCGCCTCTTGCGATGCCTTGCGCGAGGTGTGTCAGGACCGTGGCGTTCTTGCGGCAGAGGATCGCGTTGTAGCGATGCTGCCCAAACTCCGAGTCGTGCTCGATCCGCGACGCGATGTGTTCCTGGCCACGAACCGGCGTGTCCTCGTCCATCAGGGACAGCATGCGGCTGGCCAACTGGGCTATGGCCGGCCCGAACCGGAAGGATTCCGTGAGGGCACGCTCGGGCGCCTTGATGAAGTCCATGGCGTTGACGGCGCCGCGCCATTCGTAGATCTGCTGGTATGGATCGCCCACGTAGATGACCTGGCACTGCTGGGCGCGGAGGACAGAGAGCATCAGGCCATCCGCATCCTGCGCTTCATCGAACAGGATGAAATCGGCACCAATACGCGGACGGCTTAGTTGCCAGAGTTTGAGGTAGACGTCGTGGGTGATCGCGCCGGCGGCGGCTGGGTCGATATATTCCTCCCAGAGGCGCTTCACGTAGGGAAGCAGCGAGGCGCGCAGCAACTCAGCTTCCTCGTCCGGGACGATCGATTCCACCGGGATATGCCAAGTCAGGGGTTCGGGCTGGGCAGACCGGCAGAACCGGGCCACGCCATCTGCGACCATCCGTGCCACCTTGCTGCCGCTAAGCTCCAGATCCTTGCCGATGGTCGTGGGCAACTTGAGCGGACCGAGACCATAGCGGACGGCGAGGTGATGCGAGGGCTCCAGCGGGTTGTCGATCTTGCGGCTGATCTCAGGACGCGTCGCAGCGCGCGCGACAGAATGGGCCGTGCGGCACCTCGTGTTCGTGGGGAACTTTCGCGCGGCTTCGGCTGCGATATCCTTGTTGAAGGCCATGTACAGCCCGCGACTGCGGCCCAGCGCCTGGGCGGCCAGCTTTAGCGTGGATGTCTTGCCTGCGCCGGCATAGGCTTTGACCTTGAGCGCGCCACCTGCCTCGACGGCGTCGACAACGGCAGCCTGTTCTTCGGTAGGGGTCATGGTGCACAGATCTCCAGTGTCGCTTGCTCTGGCAGCATGGCCAGGACGCGCCGGCGGATCGCAAGTGCGTGCTCGCGGGACGCCCTATCGCGCCGTTCGGCCTCGCCGCTGACGCCGTCGACGATGTATGCAAAGTAGAGGGCGGAGGTGGGGCCGGTCCACGCCAGCCATTTGGCGCGGATTTCCGCTCGCTGTTCCGGGGTCAGGGAGAAATAGACGGCGCGCTTCTCCCTCCAGATCCGGGCGTGCAGAGCGCGCGTTGTACGCGCAAGGTTGTCCGAGCGTCGCTGGCGACGCGCCAGTTCTTCGTCCGCTGTGTGCTGCTCGGCAGCCACGTGGTCCGCAAAGAGCGGGTACCTAGCGCGCTCGCGCAGCTGCTTACGCGCGAATGCTGCCTGGCGGCGGGTATTGAAGTCGATGGGGTCGTGGCGACCGAGTCGGGTAAATCGCATGGCGGCTAGGTATGGAATGGTCTAAGACCAAGATACCGGCGCCAAAGCGAAGTCAAGGCGGCCGGCGGGCGAAGTTCGCCGCCAACCATTCTCACGGCGATTCCTGCCGGGGTTAGGCCCGAAAGCTATAGAATTTGGTGCGCCTTTTACCGGAAAACCATGCACACGCCCATTAGCCGAGAGGTATCCCTCGGAAACCGTCCCCAGAGCGAGCCGCAGCTCATTGCGCCCGGAGAGCCGGAGTACGGCGAGATCGCCCGGCTGGACGCCTTCATTTTCAAGCGCTATCTCGAGCGCGTGTTCTGGCACCCGCGCCCCGAAGTGCTGCGCTTTGAGGTCCGTGCGGTTCCGTCGCCTGTCGGAAGCGTGTACGACGTCGTTGCGCTCGTGGGTCAGGGCGAAGGTGAGGTGTGGTTCTCTGAAGCGGCTGTGCCAGTACGCTGGGACTATGTGGCAATCACCGAGGCGACGGATGGCCTAGGACGCCTGCAGCGCGACAAGCTGAAGGCACAAGGCAAACTTCCTGAGGATTACAGACCATTCATAGGCGACGGGCCAATGCAGGACTACTCGAACCTGGAGAACCCGGAAGAACTTTCACAACGACGCTGGGCGGTGGTGAACCGTCTGCGCGAGGCGAACCGCCTTGCACGGCAGGCAGCTCGAAAGCTTGGGTAGAAGCGCAGCGAGATGCTTGTCCGGGCCGTCAAGGCGCGGTAAGATTCGCCCGATTCTCCGCGCTACTGCGCATCGACCTCGCCGGCGTACCGGCCATCTTCTTTTCCTTCACCCACTGGGGCTATGTCCCCGATGGGTCATGGCTCCATCTTCTTTGGAGCCACCATGTCCTTCGTTGATACCGCTGAAACGGCCGCCGCCACTGTTGCGCTGGTCGTGATTCTGTTCGTCGCGCTTTTCTTCATCGTCACGACGGGGAGCATCGGGCTGTTGTACCTGCAGTTGTCCACACTGATGATCGCCGCCCTGGCGGTTGCAGTCCTGTGGGTGCTGGCAAGGTTCTCATATCTCTCGGGCCAGCCGGCCTGATCATCGCCGCGCGCTGCCCATGGGGCACGCGCGGCCCTCCACACCCATCCGGGAAGCGTCCCGATGGGGCGTTTCCCGTATCCACGAAGGAAACGCTATGTTCCGTCCCAAGACAATCGACATCGAAGTCGGGCCAGTCCCCGCTGAAGAATCCTGCGCGCAAGTTGGCCAGGATGATTACAGCGAGCGTTCGCGCCGAGAGTGTGCGGTCTATATCCGACAGCTGCAGCGCATTTTCGGCCATCCCGAGCCCGCAATCCTTCGGTTCGAGCGCCGCGGCTTTGCGCATGAGCTTGGCCGCTACCACGAGGTGGTGGCCATCATGACCGAGAAAGGCGCAGACCTGTTCGACGAGTCGAAGCTGCCCTGCGAATGGGATCACATCGCTCGTGCAGAACTGACCTGGCTGCGGCTGCAGCGACGCTGGTGGGAGACCGTTCAGGCTCGCCCGTCCGCGATTTCGCTGGTGCCGGACATCTTCCAGCGCAACGAGATTCCGGACTTTCCGGATCATCCCGCTGCGATGTGGTGGGCCATGGGCTTTATGCCCATGCCGGCAGGCCGCGCAATCTCGATTCACTAGGAGCGCGCGCCATGAACCCGATTCAGAAGTGCACGGTCATCGTACACCTCTCCGGTGGCACGGTTCCGTACGTCGAGACCGACGGCCATGTGAACGTGGTGATCGTTGACCACGACATCGAAGGCGTCGACGAGACCGATCTCAAGACGCTCCCGGATGGCGGCAAGGCAACTGTCCGCCAGGAAGCGGCGGCCGATGTGAGCCGGCAGTCTGCGCAACACTGGCTGGACTTGGCCGTGTAGCCGGCGCGGCGTAGTTCCGGCAGTTCCATTCCATTCCCCTCGGGAGACCTTCCCGACGGGGCGGTCTCCCCATTATCGAGACCGTCATGTACAACCAAATCATCGAAAAGTTCATTGCCGCCCAGCAAGCGGCA
Organism: Cupriavidus sp. HMR-1; assembly: GCF_000319775.1. Lineage (NCBI taxonomy): Bacteria > Pseudomonadati > Pseudomonadota > Betaproteobacteria > Burkholderiales > Burkholderiaceae > Cupriavidus > Cupriavidus sp. HMR-1. The sequence continues at coordinate 33,845 of NZ_ANKP01000081.1, read as the reverse complement.
CGTCAGGCCTATCAGGACGCCGCTAACTTTGAGCGCGACATGCTCGCCGGCACCGGCACCGACGAACCGTTCTTCGCCGTAGGCGTGCGTTCGGCATACCGGCAAGAGAACGAACTGGAGAAGTTCTGCCAGTCCTTGGCCGGTAACATCGTCAGTCGGGCACGCAAGGAGTTTGCGCCCCCGGGCGCCCGGCTCGATATCGACAATAGCGCCGAGTACGAGCGTGCCGGCCTGGATATCCACGAAGCCCTGAAGAAGGGGGAAATCCCCGATCTCGACAAGCTCTGGGCGTCGCTCACGGCCTTCTACAAAGGTGATGGCGGGGCGGCAACGGCCTACCGCCAGGCCGCGTCGCGAATCGTGCGCAACTTTGGCCTGCATCGGAATGCCGAGGTAAAGCGCACGGCGGCCGGCGTGGTGCTCAAGAAGCCGGTCTATACCGAGACGTCCTACAGGTCGAGCCGACGCAGGGTGGGATATCACAGCACCCAGCCAACGGCAGATTGCCTGATGGGTCTCGCCACTTTCGCGGGCAAAGCGGGTAATGCGCTGCTCGCGAAGCAGCTAACGGGCATCAACCTGTACGAGCTGGAGTACGTCTCGCGCGAGAAGATCGCCATGCCTGGCCTGGACATCACCTTGTTCAACGACAAGTGGGAGTTCAAGTTCTGCAACGAGCTGGCGGAGGCGCTGATGCTGTTCATTGGCGAGTACGGCCAGGAAGCCATGCAGGAGCGGCACTGATGTACAACGCGCTTGTAGAAGCGTTCCGTGCAGCGCAGGTGGCCTCCGCTGACGCGATTGCACGGGTTAGCGCGCTGGCAGCGCAGGCGGGCGCCGAGGCCCTGGTCGTGCCGTTGCATGTTGACCATCCCGGCGAGTTTCGTCGTTTCCTACGCTGCCTGGTGGCAAGCCTGATCGATCGGGCGAGCAACGAGTTTGGCATCGCCGGGGCTCCGGTCAGCATCGATGAGACCCGCATCCCGGTCAACGGCTACCCGAACATCTGGGAAGCGATCCGTGCCGGAGAAACGCCGGATCTGGACCGGTACTGGCGGGTGCTCGCTGAGCGGTACGAGCACTGCGGGCGGGCGCTGGCATGCCGTCAGGTCGCCAAGACGCTCGCCGCTTCGCTGCAATTGGATTCGCCTAATGCCGTCCGGCGCTTTACTAAGGTCATGCGCTTGCGACTGAAGGCGCCGTCCTTGACCACTGTGGTGCGTCCAATGCGGCGCATAGCGGTGGAGGCGCACGCCGAAGTCCGCGCAGCATTGCTCGCGCTCGCGGCGTTTGCGCAAGACGCGGGTGAGCCCGCGCTGGCCGGATGCCTGCGGCAATTCGACCACGGTGAAGCGTTCGGTCCCCAGCAACGGCGGACCTTCCCCGGGCTGGATGTCCTGCAATACAACGAGTACTGGGAGCTGCGGTTCTCCGCAGCCCTTGGTGAGCGCCTCCTCGCGTTCGTCGACCAGCATCTATCCGAGCCAGTCGCCGCTTAAGCACCCTGGTCTCTTCTCCTTGCCCCGTCATCGACGGGGCTTCTTCTTTTCTGGAATCCTATATGACTCATTGGTACGAGCCCTTGCGGGCAATCGTTAGCCTCGGTTCGCAGGCGGACAAGATCGCCCACATGGGTGAATTGCACGCTGCGCGTCAGCGGCATCTTTCCCAGTTCTTCACGCCCGATGCGATTGCCCGCCTGATGTGGGGCGTCGTGGAGGGCTGGCGCCCCGGCCGTAAGGTCGCGGTGCTGGACAATTCCGTTGGGTCGGCGCGGCTCCTGCAGTTTGCCGATCCTGCGCTACACGCCATTTATGGCGTCGACGTGCATGAACCGGCGATCGCAGCCGTTCAGCAAGCCGTGGAGGCCGCTGGCTTTGAGGGCAGCTTCCGCCAGGCTGGGATGGAGGAGATCCAGCCGCGTCATTTCGATGTGGCCATCATCAATCCGCCGTTCTCGATCCACCTCGAATCGCCTCACCTGCAGGCTTTCGGTTGCACCACCTGGGGCCGGTTCGGGCCGAACACCAGCGCTCTCAGCCATGAGTACGCGCTGGCCCAGGCGCTTGAGGCGGCACAAGTTGTGGTGGCGCTGCTGCCGACGTCTTTTGTCGACCGGTTTGTGGGCGTCCTGGACCACCGGGATGCGCATAGTACGGCGGCGCGCCGCGTGGTCGGCATCTTCGATCTACCGGTGTCCGCTTTCCGGGAGGAGGGCGCCACGGTTCACACGTCCATTGCCGTATTCGGTCGCTACCGCATGGGAAGGGTCGTACGCCAATCCCATGGCGACTTCTCAGTGCCTCTGCCGACGCTGGATCTGAACGTAGACGATCGGCATTTCCATGAGCCGCGCCTGAACCATCAGGTTTTGGACGACGCCGGACCCGCGATCACGCGGCCAGTGACCTCGCAGAAACGGGTACGCATTGCCCATGACGGGCGGCGAATTGTCCTCGGGTTCGAGTGTGGTTTCGTCGAGGCGATGGTGCTCAACCGGGTGCTCGACAGTCGAATCGTGCCGATGGACGGCCAGCGGTTGCCCAACGGCATGCGCTACGCCGGCAGTGGACGCCTCGATCTCGAAGCCTATCTCGTGCAGCATGACCCGATGGCCGCGCTGGATGGCCTGCTTCGGCTGATTCGCGGTGCCGGCGGCGTGCCGCAACTGGCGCCGGGTTTCCTGGAACATTTCGGGAAGCGGATTCGGCGCAGCGCGCGCCAGGCCATCCCCCTGCGGCACACGGTCTGGACGACTGGTGTCAATGCGGCGGACGCGATCTCCGGCGTGGCCCTCAAAAGCCATGTTGTGGATCCGTTGAAATGGGGCAGCCCGGTGATCAAGGCTGGCGAGACGGTAGCATTCGCCCGCCAGCCTGACGGCCGTTATGCGTTTCAGGCAGGCGGCGCCGAGTTCGCGTTGACGCTCGACGAGCTCATGAGCAGGTTTGCCGTGAGCCGATCGGCGCAGACATGGGAGACCGTGCACGAAGGCCTCGCAGTCCGGTGGCCAGGCCAGGCACTCGCACTGCGACGGCGCATGCAGGCGCTCGGTATTGACCGTTGGCTGAACTGGGAATTCCAGCAGGATGATCTGGTGGAGTTGCTGCAAAAGCCGTGCGGCGCCGTAGCCGCCTGGGAACAGGGGTGCGGCAAGTCGCGGCTCGCCGCGGCGTTGATCCTGTTGTCCGGGGTCAAGCATGGGCTCATCGTTGTCGAGGCGCGGTTGGTGCCGGAAATGCGCGCGGAGCTGGCCCAGATCCTGCCGGCCGATGCCGTCAAGGTCATCGACTCGCCGGAAAGCCTGGGGGAATTGGGGCAGATCAATCTCATTGCCTACGAGCGCCTTCGCATGCCGGTTTGCCGCAATGCCTCCAAGCGCGTGACCTACGCCCATCGGTTGCGACGCCGTATCGGGCTTTTGGTCGCCGACGAAGGGGAGCGGTTGTCCAACCCGAACAGCGACCAGAGCCGCGCGCTCTGGCAGCTTTCGGCACGGCGTCGCTACATCCTGACCGGCAGTCCGATAGCCAACTACCCGCGTGACGTGTTCGGCTTAATTGCGTTCACCGGCGGCGATGGCACGGCGGCCCAGCCCTACGGGTACCGCCGTGGGTACCTGGACCGCCAGTGGCTGGCCACCGCGCAACATGCTCAACGTGGCGTGGACCGCTTCCGGGATGACTTCGTCGTTCTGGAATGGGTGACCTGGGAGTTTGCGGAAAGCTTGCAAGACGGCGCGAAACGGGAGGTGCCCAAGATCGGGAACCTGCCGCTATATCGCCAGATGCTGGCACCCCACGTCAAGCGTCGGCTGGTTTGCGAGCCCGACGTCGCCAGGTACATCCAGATTGATCCGCCGGCAGTCGAGGTGGTTGAGACGGACTGGGACCCGGCGCACCTATCCCTGTATTTGCGCACAGCCGACGAGTTCGCGGACTGGTATCGGGAAATCCGTCGAACCGACGGACGCTCGAACAACCTGATCGCGATTCTGGCGCGGATTCGTGCCGTGCACTTCGCGGCCAACTACCCGCAGCATGGGGTAGACGGCGTCGGGGTGCTGGGGCAATTGACCAGCAAGCAGCGGGCCGCGACTGACCGGTTGGAAGCGATCGCCGCGGAAGGGAAGCAGGCCATCCTGTTTGCCGAGAATCCCGGAGTGATCGATTTGATCGCCGGGCAATTGAAGGCCCGTGGCGTCGATACGGTGCCGTTCCATGGGGGCATTCCAATTACGAAGCGCGTCGCCGACAAGGACAAGCGGTTCGTGAATGGCACGGCCACGGGGCTGCTGTGCACGAAGGGCTCAGGCAGGGCAGGGTACAACCTTCCCAACGCCGACTACGTGCTGTTCTACGACCGCTCGTGGACGTGGCGCATCGAGTATCAGGCGATGCGTCGTGCTCTGCGATGGAACCGGAAAGGGCAGTTGAAGGTGATTTATTTCCACCTGCCGGGCAGCATCGATGTCTACCAGGACCAGATGGTGGCGCACAAGCGCGACGCCATGGAAGCCGGGTTGGATTGGGCGACACCGGAATTGGAAGACGAGGCATTCCTGCATATGGATACCCTTCTCGATGCTTTTGTTGAGGATCTGGCGGCGCTTCACGGCCGCGAGAACCGCGATCAACGTCAACTGCTCAAGGAGGCAGCATGAAAGCGAATGAATGCAGCATCGCTCTGGGCGAGGGTGTGGCAACGGTCAAACGGCGCGGCACGCGCGGAACGACCGTCGCCAAGATCCTTGGCACCTTGGAAGCCGATGGCGTCGAGATGATTTGTCTCGATCGCCTGGTTCACGGCATTTTCGAGACGGAGATGGGAGGCTGGCATGTCAGCGGGGCGATAACCACCATGCTGGCCAGACCTATCGGCCCGTTGCCAGAGAAAGACCCCCGAAATAGCTGAGCTTTCGGGGGATTCCCCCCCCATAAATCACCATAAGATGGTTTCCGTAGCGCCCCGCTACAGGAAGCTCTCTCAAGATGGACCCGTTCCTCCCCGCCCTCCTCGTGAGGGCGGTTTTTTTTTGTGAAGCGGTAGGGCGGGCTTTTCATCGATGCCCCGGCTCCGGCGGTTCCGGTGACTAAGGGTTATCCCCCATGAGCGGGGTGTTGGGCTGGGCCATTCCGCCGATATTCAGATGCCGCGAAATGAAGCGTGGCGGCCAACGAAACAAGGAGAAATACTCATGCGAAACCAGCGCACTTTGTCGTTCCCAGGGTCTCTTGCATTGGCATTGCTGACGTCGGCCGTACTGGCGGCATGCGGAGGCGGCGGCGATGGCGCGGAGCCCGCCACGCAAACCACCACCACTGCGCCGACCGGCCCGGTCACCCAGACGCCGGCCGAACCTGTGGCCAAGCCGACGAGCGTCGTAGCGCCGGCCTGCTCGAACTGTGCCGCCGTGGATGCGAATACCTATGCGGGTTCCGGCGTCGGTGTCTGGCAGAACATCAATGCCACCGCTGCCGCAGTGGACATGCCGATCAGCATTGACGGGCTTAAGGGCCAGGACGTGACGCTCGTGTTCACGAACCAGTCGGGCACCGCCCAGACCATGCCGACGATCCCGCTGACTTCCTCGTACTTCCCCACGGTTGCCGCGAGCGCCATCCAGTGGGATGACGGTACGAACGAGGTCAAGCGTCGTATCTCCGACTTCAACCGCGATGGATGGGCGGCGAAAGCTGGCGCCCGCGGCACGGCCCCAAGCAGTTCCTCGTTTGGCGCCACGCCGCTGCGCGCCGCCGCATACACGCCAGGCGATATCCGTACCTTCTATCACGAGGACAACACGCAGCGCACCGTAACACTTATCCGCACCGACGCTGCGTCTGATGGTACGACCGTGAATTTCTGGGTCGAGAGCACTGAGACAAGCCCGAGCAAGGTGAGCACGGCGATCGTCAACGCGCTGTACGCCGGATTTGTGCCGAGCGGCAAGATCTATGACATGTTGAAGCAGACCGGCGGCCCGGTCTGGGGGCCGCACGTGTACAGCGATCTCATCAGCGGTGCAGTCGCTCAGCCGATCGACATCGTGATCCTGAACTTTGACCACAATACCCAGCCTTTCGGCATGGTTGGCTATTTCTACGGCCGCAATGCGCTGACGGCGGCCGCCGAACCGCTTAGCAACCAGTCGGTATCGTTGTATCTGGACTCCGAGACGCTCTACCTCGGTGGCCCCGAAGGCATGAAGGCGATGTTGCTGACCATGGCGCACGAAGGTATGCACATGCAGAACTTTTACCGCCGTGGCGTGGTAAAGGGCCCCACCTATGCCTTCAGCACTTGGCTTGAAGAGGCATCGGCGATGATGATGGAGGACTTCGCGAGCCAGTCGATCGACCCGACCTACAACGCGATCCGGGACGTTCGCTTTCCGAACTACGTCAACTACAAGGCCGGCTCGTACAACTGCAGCCTGCTGACGTGGGATCCATTCGGCGCAGCCTGCGACAGCTACTCAGTGTCCGGCTCCCTCGGTGGGTTCCTGGATCGCCAGCTTGGGCTGGGCTTCTACAAGCATCTGCTGACCAACGTGAGCAGCACTGACTCGGTGGCGGTGCTGGATTCGTCAATCAAGGCGACTGTGCCTACGTCCAGCCTGGGCGAGCAACTGCGCCGCTTTGCTGCGACGTCTGGTGCGCTGATGAAGGCGCCAAGCCCGACCGGCTTTGGTTTCCCGGCCCGCGTGGAAGGTGGCTTCACGCTGCCGGTAATCGATCCACAGGCGCTGGTAGCAAGCCGCACGCTCACGCAGTCGGTACCGGCGACGCTGCAGCCCTACGCCAGCCTGCCGGTGGTGCGCAAGGCCGTGAGCGGTACGTATAGCGAGACCGTCAAGGTGCCGGCCGGATCCACGCTGTCGGTTGTGATCCAATAAAGCAGGTGGGGCGGCGGGGCCGCCCCCTTCGTTGCTTCCAGAGCTCCATGCAGAAAATCATACCTTCCTTGCTACTCTGTCTCGGGCTCGCGGCATGCGCCGGCGCGACGCCTGTCGCTCAACACCAAGTGCTGGTCGGCGAAATTCAGATCAAAGGCAACGAGCCATTCCCGACAGTCATGCTGGAGACGGCCGGCCATGACAGCTGGGAGTTGGTTGGAATGCCGCTGGACGAGGCCCGTTCCTTGATTGGCCGCCAGGTGACTGTGGACGGCGCCGTGATCAGGGCCCCCGGCCCCGGCGTATGGCTGCCATCGTTTCGTGTGGGCGGCAAGGCCCAGACTTCCGCACCGTGAGTGAACTGCCCAGCCGGGGCTTGCCAGCCTAGACAGCTGCAGCGCCCCGCCAATATCATGCGCAGATAACAATGCATAGGGGCAAGGAATGGCGGGTCAATCGGCAGCTGCGGAGGCACGGGTTGCAGTACTAGTGGACTGCGACAATACAACCCCTGAAATCCTCGAGTACGCCCTCCGGGTAGTGCCCCAGTTCGGGCGCGTAGTGCTCCGAAGAGGCTACGGCAACCATTCGACCCTGGCCAACAGGTGGCAAGAGGCGCTGGTTCGGCTCGCTTTCACGCCTTGCCTCCAGTACCAATATGCCGCCGGCAAGAACACGGCCGATATCGCCCTCGCGCTGGACGCGATGGAGGCCATGTTCGATTCCCGCGCCGACATCTTCTGCCTGGTTACCAGCGACTCGGATTTCGCATACCTCTGCCGCAAGCTGCGCGAGCGCGGTGCAACCGTTCACATCGTCGGGGAAGAAAAGACTCCCGACGCGCTGCGCAATGCCAGCGACCAGTTCTTTGAGTGGCAGGCACCCGACCCGGTCCCTGAAGCGGCAGACACCGCAAAGGCCAAAGTCGCCGCGGCGCCTCCCAAGCCGCCTGCAAAGCGGCGGCCCAAGGCCGTGATTCGAGCCGTCGAGCTGCTCGCCGGCGATACGCCGGATGGCTGGGTTGGACTAGGCGCTCTCGGGCAGTATCTCAAGCGCACCGATCCCGGCTTTTCCCCAAAGGTTTTTGGCCATGCCGCGCTCTCCGACATGGTCCGTACGTATCCAGACCTGGTGATGAACCAGCAGAGCGGTACGGGCTATTGGGTCAGCGTTAAGCCAAAGATGGAAGGGGCGGAAGCGTAGCGCTCCATCGATGTCCGGCACTGGCAAGGCGCTATCTTGTCCGGAGCCGGATTTTTAGGTATTCTCTGCGCACCTACCGCGTCCTAGACGCATCGACCCCGCACCTTCCGGTGCCAGCTTCTGCAGTACGGTGGCCGGCCAGCATAGTCTGGTAGTCCATCCTTCCATCCCATCGGGAACCACGTTCCCGGTGCGGCTACGGGTTCCCCTATTCTCGCGAGAACCCACAATGCAAAACCCTACCGTTGTTATTGGCAGCATCCGTCCTGGCCGCAACCCGCGCAAGTACTTCGATCCTGCCCAGATGGCTGAACTGACTGAATCCGTCCGCGTAGACGGTGTCATCCAGCCAATCCTGATTCGTCCCATCGAGGACGATGAGCACGGCCATGAGTACGAGGTGGTAGCCGGCGAACGCCGCTATCGGGCAGCGATGGCGGCCCACGGCGACAGGTACGAGATGCCTGTCAACATCCAAGTGATGACCGATGCCGAAGCCGATCGCAAGGCGCTGATCGAGAACATCCAGCGTGCCGACATGGCGCCTTCCGAGGAGGCCGTGCAAGCATCGAAGATTGTCGGCCAGTTGCAGGGCGACCGAGACGAAGCGGCCCGCCAGCTTGGCTGGTCCCGCTCGACGCTCGACAAACGCCTGGCGTTGATGAACTGCAGCGAATCCGTTCTGGAAGCGCTCAACACCCGTACTATCCAGCTCGGTCACGCCGAACTGCTGGCCACGCTCGCCAAGGACAAGCAGGACAAGCTTCTGCCGGTCATCATCTGCGAGAAGAAGCCCGTTGCAGAACTGAAGAAGACGATTGAGGCGGCCGCGTGCAGTCTCGAGTCCGCCATCTTCGACAAGACGGAATGCGCGGCATGCCCGCACAATTCTTCGTTGCAAACGGAGATGTTCGGCGAAGCCATTGCCACCGGAAATTGCACGAACCGTGCATGCTACGACGGGAAACTCGGCAAAAAGCTCGAAGGCATTGCCTATGGGCTGAAGGACGAGTACCCCATCGTGCGCATCATCCGCCCGGGCGACAACCATACCCGGATCCAATTGAAGGTCGAAGGCCCGACTGGCGTTGGCGATGAACAGGCGAAAGCCTGCCACGCCTGCCAGAACTTTGGCGCGGCCGTCAGTGGCCTGCCCGATTCCATGGGCAAGGTCTACAGCGGCCAGTGCTTTGATACCGTCTGCAACCAGCAAAAGGTTGCGGCGCGTATCAAGGCCGAAAAGGATGCCACCAAAGCGCCTGCAGCCAAACCGGCCGCAGGTGGCAAGGCGGCCCCTGCGAAGAAGGGCGACCAGTCCTCTACCGCGGCCGAGAAGCCCGTGACGTCGATCAGCGAGAGCGAAAAGGTGAAGGGGTACCGCACCGCGCTCTGGCGCAAGGCCCTCCGCAAGGAAGTCGCGCAGAACGCTGAGCAGGCGAACTCGTACCTCCTGGCGGTTGCCCTGAACGGGCTGGCGCGCAATATCGCCGGCGACGTGATGAGCAAGTTCTTCGAGAAGCTGACGGAGCAGAAGTCGTCATCGTCGTTGCAGGGTTGCCTGACGGCCATCCACGCGCTGGATGGCCAGAAGCGACAGCAGCTGACGATCGGCCTGACCGTGGCTGCCATCGATGGCGTGGAGGTGGGCAATCTCCGCGAACTGTGCCGGTATCACAAGTTGGATCTGCGCAACCACTGGAATCTCCAGCAAGCGCAGGATTTCCTGGAAATGCTCACCAAGTCCGAGATGAAGGTTCTCGCAGACGAGTTGGGTATCCGCAAGGTGCTAGGCGATGGTTTCGCCAAGCTGTTCAACAAATCGAAGCCTGAAGTCATCGCCGGCCTGCTGGCGGTTGACGGCTTCGATTACACCGGCAAGCTGCCCAAGGTTCTGGGCTACTGATCCGTTCAACTATCCATCTGCAGAGGGCGCCATTTGGCGCCCTCTGTCATTTCATTCCCCAAAAGGATTCACCATGTTCACCCAATTGATTCCGCTCGTTCGCGCGAGCGACAAGGTCGTGCTCACGCTGACGATGCAAGGCGACACGATGTCCGTCGTTGTGATGCCCGTCATCAAGGACGCTGCTGACCCCGCACTGACCCGGCCTTTGATCCTTTCGGCTACGCCGGCGGAACTGGATGCCGAGTTTGCGACGGCCGTCACCAGCGTGACCGAAGCCCATCGCTCGCTTGCCGAGCAGGCCGAGGCAACGAAGTCGATCCTCGATGCCGCCAAGTCCACGCAATCGTCCAAGGCGACGAAGGCACTGACCAAGGCCGCGTCGCCATCGACGTCTGATGCCACCAGCGATGCCGGTGACGATGACGAAGCAGAAAACGGTGGCGGAGCGCAACCGGAGGCGAAAGCCGAAACGAGCGCACCGGTTTCCACCGGTACCGACCTTGCTTCCCTGCTGTAAAGGAGACTGCCATGGCACTCGAAGTTACGCAGCTCACCCGTGAGTTTTCCTATAACGGCATGACGCTGCCTGATGTGGGCCCGCAGTTCTCGCCCGATCAGGTTCGCGATGTCTACTCCGCCCAATACCCCGAGTTGACCACCGCCGCGGTGGACGGCCCGGAAGTGAAGGGCGGTATCGCTCGCTACACGTTCGTCCGAGCCGCTGGCGCCAAGGGCGCGTATGCGCAAGTCTGACCTGATGAAGGCGCTGGCCGCGGGCCAGTTTGCTGATACCACTACGGAGCCGCCCCTCGGGGCGGTTTTTCTACATTCTGAGGAGATGAAAGGATGCTGTTCGATCCTCGATCGTTTGTTTCAGAGCACGATGAACGGCAGCCCGGATGGACGTATTCACGACAGCATCCCATTGCCAGACGCCGACCTGCCCATGATTTTCTGACATTGCCTTCCGTCGATCGTGCGGTGCCATCCACGGCACGTCTCAGTTTTGGTGATGAGATCGACATGAAAGAGCTGGTACTCGCGCAATTTCGGGCGGGTGTCATTGATGCCGAGCATGTGTCGAACCCCCTTGGGGCCGGCGATGCCTTCTCGCAGGCATTCAAGGCGTGGCTCAAGCCTCGCTTGCCAGAGACCAAGGCACTCCACTTCAATTTCGCCTTGATCGATCGTGGTGCGGCTGAAGAAGAGATTTCCGGGACCGGACTCGATCAAGAACTTTCCGGCCCCTTGTATCTGGCGATCATGCTTGAGCACGAGAATATTCTGGAGATCGGCGTCGATCGAGCGGATTCGCTTCGTGCCCTCGATCCCTCGTTGCTTTACACGGCGATGAGACTTCTTGCACAAGCATCGGCGAAGTCGCTTCATATTCGCGCCCCAGAAGACTTCCTCGAAATGTTCTGTCGCTGGAACTGGGGGTATGAACTCCAGAGTGACGACGTTGCCGCGCGCCAGTGGTTCAAGGACGAGCGTGACATGGATGGTGAAGATATCCTGCATCTGCTGCCGTCGGTTGTCCGCCCTCAGCTCGCGCCCGACGACACGCTACCCGAGTGGCAGTGGTCCGATAAGTCCCACAAGTTGCGAGAGCTCGATCAAAAGGGTCTCCGCGCATTGGCTAGCGCCACGAACGATTGGCATAGCAGCTTCTGTTCTGCCCTGGCCGACCTGCAGCACGCGCTGGCCGGTATGGGAAAGCGGTCTCTGCTCAAGGACTCGCAGTGGGCAGAGCCTGCCTATGCGGCCACCAGTTTGGCCTTTCAGGACTGCGACTACATCGGCGAACTGCTGGACGATCACTTCCAGTGCAGCTTCAACAGTGGTGATGCCACGATGTTTCAGTGTTTTATCCCGTTCGCCAATAGAACGGCAGCCATCCGAAAGCAATACCACTTGCTGGAGGAAACACTACACCTTATCGCGCTGCTGGACCGGGTGCTTGATCATTTTAGTGAATAGGAGGGCCTATGGCCGGAATCCTGACCGCATCGCGGTCCTACGACGTGGCCCTTCAAGGGGCCATTTTGCTTTACGGGCCCAGACCGGGAGAGTTCACCTACTCGACGGCTCACCGTATCCACACCGTTGGCGAGAGCAATCGCCCAGTCATTGGACCCGGCACGCCGCTCAACCGGCAGGCACTGATCCACGCGGTACGCCAAGTCGCCGAGGCCTCGCTCCCCAAGGGCGAGTTCTTGACGCCCAACGTCCTGTCGATCAGCCCAACCGCAGTGACCTGGTGGTGCGAAGGTGCCAAGCGCCGCGTGTTCTTTGATTGCGAAGAGCTGGGAAAGCGCAGTGCAGTAGTGGAGCATCCTGGCCTTGTGTTTCAGGCCGCAGCTGACGGGTTCCGTGTATTCGCCTTGCAAGGTGAGGCGAGACCAGTCCCTGAAAGCGTTCTCCACGAGCCCCCCTACTTCAACACGTGGGATCTAGGCGAGATCTGCATCGGCAGTGCGACTGTGCCCAAACGGCTTGACGTGGCATCCATAACAGGATGGGAAGAGGGCTTCTTCAATTCGGCTTTCACCCACCCAAATCATGGCGGCAAACGCGTCGATTACGTCAACGGCTTCTTTGCCTTCTGGCGGGACATGCTTGATGGGAAGTTTTCCGACTTTCCGAAGCAAGTCCTCATCCCTATGAACATCACGCTGGCCGATCTGATCGCCGGCAAATTGGAGAAATAGCATGCATCCCGCTGACGCTGCCTTGCAGCAGTCCTTTCCTTCCGTGATGGTGCCTCGCTTCGGTGCGCTGACCCCCATGGCACGGCCAGGCGAACGCTTGCTCATCGCGGCCAATGGTGTCTTCCTCGAAATCGTGAGGCCGTGGCTTCGCGTTGTCCGTCGTCTCGGTGTCTTTCAGTACCGCACGGCTATCCCTTATGGCGAGACGGCGGAGGTCACCGAACTGCACTGCGGTCGTGTCCCCGCGAAGCTGATCGGCGAGTTTGCTGAAATGGCTCGCATCGCGCATCCCAAGGAGACGGGCGGGTGGGTGGTTTGGAATGCCGCAACTGCGGCGTTTCGGCTGGTGCCTGTACGGATCCTGGAGCATAGTGGCGGTCATTTGAAGTACGACCGTCCTGCGCTTGCGGAGGGCGAAGTCCTGGTGGTCGACTGCCATTCGCATGGCCGTTATCCGGCCGGGTTTTCGCACACGGACAATGCTGATGACCAGCACGACGTGAAGTTCGCGTTTGTGATGGGGAACTGCGACGCCGCTGTACCATCGCTTGCGCTGCGTCTTTGCGCCAAGGGCATCTTCGAGAACGTAGAGAGGGTTCCGAGCGAATGGTATGGCGCTGTGCGCGAGGAGGTGCTGACATGACCTTCGAACATCGCATTCCTGTACCGATGACCCAACGGGCATGGCGAGTCGTGGTAGTTGGTGCCGGCGGTACCGGCAGCGCATTGCTACCGAACCTCGCGCGGCTGCATCACGCAATGCTGGAGCTCGGGCACCCTGGAGGCATCGACTGCACGGTATACGACGACGACACTGTCAGCGAGACCAACGTCGGTCGTCAGGGCTTCTATCCAGTTGATGTGGGCCAACCCAAGGCTACGTTGATCGTGAATCGGCTGAACAATCTGATGGGGACGCGCTGGGAAGCTCGGACGCGGCGGATTGGGGGCAGTGACCGGTTCTCATGCGACATAGTGATTGGTTGCGTCGACACGCGGACTGCCCGAAAGGCGATCCTCGGTGCGATGGAGCGTGGAACCGGAGGCTACTATCTTGACTGCGGCAACGAAGCGGATAGTGGCCAAGTGATTCTCGGTCAGGTGCGCGGCAACGCGAAAGAACGGCTTCCCCATGTAGGAGACCTGTTTCCGGAGCTGCTGGACCCGAAAGGGGACAAGGCTGACACTGCACCGTCGTGCTCCATGGCTGAGGCGCTACAGAAGCAGTCGCTGGTGATCAATCCGGTGATTGCAGTACAAGCGTACAACCTGCTCTGGACGTTGTTTCGTACCGGGACGCTGCAGTACTGCGGCGCATTCGTAAATCTGGCGACAGGGCGCACAAGCCCGCTGCCGCTGGATCCGGTTGCATGGGAGCGCTTCGGCTATAAGCTGGGTGCGCCCAAGGCCCGTGCCAAACGCAAACCGCGACAATCCGTTTGAACAGCCACTCCCTCGGGAGTGGCTTTTTTATTTTGTGCAGTCGTTGCGGGACGGCAGGCCTGGCTGCTACCATTGCGCCACACCTCGCGCCATAGGCGCATCGATCCGTGGCAATAGGCCACACACTTCATTATCCCGTTGGGGCACTTGCCCTGGCGGAGTGCTCCATCCTCTTCGGAGCACTACATGAGCATTTTCACCTCTCAAGTCCCGGCCCAGTCGGCTTTTCGTCGCGTTTCTGTGACGGGTCCCTGGCTGCCAGATGGCGTTGTCGTATCCGCATACTGGAACGGGAAGCCGTGGCACACATTGACGTCTCCAATGTTTAGTCGCGCAGATTTGCGGCGGCTCTGTGAGCTGTTGCCGGATCTGGCCTTCGATGAATCGCGCAACGCGGTTCGGCATGTCGAAGGGCGCCGTACTGACTGGTTTGATGCCGAGCCCCACGTTGTCGACGGCAAGCTTGTGGATCTCTACGCCGTTGGCTTCGGTTGGGGCTGGAAGCTCGCGCGTCACGATACCGTGCCGGCGACCCACGGGCAGTCGTTGCACGTGATGGTCCGCCCGGCAGCGCTTGAATGGATGCAAGCCTTGGCAGACAAGGATCACGTAGCACTTTGTGCGTTTGCGTCCTTCCTGTTGTCCGGCTACATCGAGCAGCGTTTGGGATGCGGTCATCGGCTGGACCTGTCGCGGTTCGACGCCGTGCTCGCCATTGCAAGCCGCCAGCTTCCTTTGCCGGGAGCAGTTCGGATTGCAGTGCAGTCCAGCGAATGGATCGCAGTGATCGACGCGCTGACGCATCTTGCCGATAGCGCCGGATTCAATGCGCTGCCCCAGCAAGCTCGGCGCGAACGTGTCGTCGAGGCGATGCTGGACCAGCTGGCCCGCGAAGTCGGCGGCGCCTGAGTTGTAACCCTCTTCTTCTTCACCCATTGCGGGGCACGTCCCGCAGGGGAGTGCTCCGCCAACCTACAGGAGCACTTTGATGCCTCAAATCACTCTTTCCCGCACGCAAGCCGCGTCGCTCGTCGCTTTCTGCGACGCCGCTGGTTCGAACGAGTTCTTCATCGCGAAGGACCACGGTGCGTATGTCGGCTTCAGCACGGGCCCCACGCCCGAACAGCAGTGCCTCTTTTATTTCAAGGGATGCAATCCCGCGAAGGACGCCGACTTTTACGAGAACGCGCGACACAGCTTCGGCGGCGATGACTTCGGTGAGCGCTTGCCGCTGGTCGACTTGCGCAAAGCGCTAGAGAACCCTCGTACACAGAAAGTCCGAATCACCGTGAGCGCAACGTCAATCCGCCTGCTCTCTTTTGTCTGACTCCCAATTGCGAATTGGGTCGCCTGACGTTATGTGGCGGCCCGGTTCCTTCTTCTTTTCCAACCATGAACGCTAGAAAATTCCTTCTCACAAATCTGCGTCTCGCCGTCGGATTCTGCGGCGTTGCTTTCGTGTCGCGCGCCTTCCGGTACTTCGAATACAAGGGCTACTATGTGGCGGATTGGCTTGCCATTCCACGCGACCTCATGGCCTGCGGGGAGCATTTCCTTGCCGCCATCGGCTTTCCGGCCCTGCTGGTTGCAGTCAGTTGGTTTCTCTGGGGCGTAGTTCGCTCGCGTACGGTCGCCGTTAGGCCTCAGAGGATGAGTCGTATCGATGATTATGCAGCGGCGACCTTGATGTTCGCGCAAGTCTTCGTGTACATGGGCTACGCGGCGTATTGGGAATTCGCCATGCATGGGGCGGTCGGCCCGGTTACGGGCAAGCTGGCCAACCAGTTTGCCTTCGACGTCTATGGATTGGCACAGTACATCGCCATCATGACTGCCAAGCGCGCCTTTCCATTGACGCGCCAGCTTGGGCGCGAGGTTGCCGTTCCGGGCTTCCGGTTCTTCGGTGCTGATGCGGGAGGCCTGCGCGGTGCGACGGTCGCTGACCTCGCACGTTACCACGCTCGCTATCCGCGGCTCGGACTGTATATCACCATGCATGACGATGGAAGTGGAGAGACGCTTCCGCGCCTAGTATTCATTTGGGGTGGCGAAGAGATTTTCAACCCGCTATGCAGTTCCCCGCTGTGGCTCCATGCAGACCCCGCCGCAGAGTACGGTATCCCTCTCTTCGATGCCCTGGCAATCGCACGCATCAACCGTTGCTGATTCCCTTAACCGCTGTTAAGATTTGTGCACCTACCGCGTCTCAGACGCATCGACACTTCCGGTTGTATAGCCGGACAGCTTTTTTCTTCTCCCACCTACGGGCCTTCCTGCCCGTGGGCATGTTGGCCCTTTTTTCATTTGAGGCCATCATGTTCAAGCGCATCGTTTCGCTTTTCCTTTGCTCGGTCATCTTCACTGGCTGCGCTGTCCAGCAGACGTCTCCGAACGCCTATCGCAGTTCGGAAGCTCAGCGCACTGGTGCCGTCGAAGTCGTCACTGTCGTCCGGGTCCGCCAGGTCACGATCGTCGACAGCGATGGCTACACCTCGGCCAATAGCGGCGTCCCCGGTATCGTTGGGGCGGTCGTGGGTGGCCTGCTCGGTGCCCGTGTCATTGGCGGCGGCAATGGACGTTACATTGCCGGCGCGATGTCCGGCACTGTGTCCGCTGTTGCTGCGCAAACTGTGGCCAGCCACATGAACCGCCGCAACGGCCTGGAAGTCATCGTCCGCAAGGAGAATGGCAGCCAGATCGCCGTCACGCAGGATGCCGATCAGCAGTTTGTCACGGGGCAGCAGCTTTACCTCGTGGCCTCTGGTGGCGGCTATCGTCTGACGCGCTAATCGGGTTCCAGTCGGATCCCCAAATCTCTTCACCTACCCTGCGCGGGCCCCCACGCGGGGCCTTCTGCGCGATTCCTGGAGCAGGATATGTCCGTCGCTGTGGAAGCCGTTCCCCTCAGCATTGCCCCCATTGATACACAAGGCAAGACGATTGCCGATGTCGTTACCGAGATCTATGGCCAGCTGCGTGCAGCAGACCTCGAGCCTGAGTGGATCGACGCGGCAAACTTTGGCGAAGACGAGAACGAAGCCTTGTATGGGCCCAACCCCTTACGTCCCTGGCCGGAGCTTGGTAGCCGCGACCGGTTCGCCGTATCGATCCATCGCGGCCAGTCGGAGGGCTGGATTGTGTACGTTGACCGTATTGGCCGTGCCGGCGAGGCACATAGCATGGTGGCCACGGTGCAGAAGCTAATCACAGCAAAGACGCTTTCGCAGCGTCATGGCTGGCAACTCGTCCACGCAATCACGAAGATGATTGACGTAGCCTGATCTCAATTGACAAGCCCGAGAGGGCTTGCCAAAGCCAATAGGCTTCGGTAAGCCGCTTTCACCCGCGTCATCGACGCATCGACCCCTGTCCGGCACGTCCGGACTACCAACCCAGCTGGGACACTCGTCCCATGGGGAAGGGATGTCCCATCCTTATCGAAGACATCCATGAAACTTCCCAAATCCTTTACTCGTCGGCACCAACCGATCAATTCCGCCGCCTCCCAGACAATTCGTCGCGACGCTTGCCGTGTTCTCCGCCGTTTCGCCGGCGACATGGCGCTCAGCCCGCGCGAATACACCATCCGTGAGCATCGCCAGCGTCGTCGTGAAGTCGACGTGTTCGCGTTGCAAACCGACTCGTTGCTGATCGAGATCCAGCATCCTGCTGGCGCCGAAGGTGGCGTGCTCATGTCCTACCGGACATGCCGCGGCCGCAATGACCTCACCGGTGGCCGTGACAACGCGATCAGCGTTAATTCACTGGCCAGTAAGCAAGGCTACGCCAACCTGGTCGCTACGCTTCGCGTAGTGGCCGGGCGGCGCGGCTAAGGGGCCCCTGATGTCGCGTATTGCAAAGGTCGTTTTTCGGGCCACGAACGGTGTCGAAGTCTCCAGCTCTGTCCGTTACGAGGGCGCACAGAATTTGGTTGCCGTGCCGGCGCGCATCGCAACACTTGTCGAACAGGTTGGCGCTAGCGGGGACGAACATGTGCTTCTGCTTGTGGAGCGTGGCTTCGAATACCCGCTCGTTCGCGACGGTACGGGTACGTACCGCGTCGACCGTTCGCAAGGCACACGTTCTGGCTTTCTTGAGGAACTGAAGTCATCGCTCTTCGCACCGACGAAGGATCAACGCCTGCAGCTTGGCCGCTATTGCCACACGCTGTCGATTTCGGCGGTTGTTGGTGCTGTCGGTTACGGTGCGGGCCTGCCTGGCTGGACCGCTACAGCAGTTGTGAACTGCGCAAGCCTTTTGGCGTTCGGTGTTGTACTATTCGCCGTAGGCGCTGTCCTCTCTAAAGGAGAAAAGTGATGTTTGGACCATTTGTACTGTTGCTGGGCTTGCTGATCGCGGCATACATGCTGTGGGCTGACCGCAACGGCCGTCGCATCCACAAGGACTAGCCAATCCCTTCTCAGGAGCCGATTCGTCGGCTCACCGCTTGAACGCACCCCTCGGGGTGCGTTTTTTGTTTTTCACCCCACACGGGCGCCGTCCCGTCGGGACGTCTCCCCACCAAAGGAGTATCCCGATGAACCGTACCGTCTATGGCGCAGGCCTGGCCAGTCATCCCGCTGGCGTGCTCCTGTGCGCCAGCGTCTATTCCACCAATCTTCGCCCCGCGATCTCGCTGGTCTGCGCTGACGACGAAATGCCCTATGGCGTGCTGTCGGTGAACCTGCCGGACGCCAATCTTGCCGACGACGAGATTCTCGTTACGGGCGATTGGAACCTGCCCACCGATCTCAAGGCTGCATTGCTTGAGGCCGGCAAGTTTGTGCAGACCGGCCGGTGGAATCAGGTCGGCTTTGACCGCGGCGACGTGTGGCGCATTGTCGACGCCGAAATTCTTGCGGAGGTTGCGGCGGCGCGCGTCGTTGCCAGTCACGGCAAAGCCGGGCGGCGCACCGCGGCCTTGGCTTGACCCGTCGCTTCACCTTTAACCCTTGCGGGCCCATCCCGCAAGGCGGTGGGTCTATGGGAGATATCCATGCCCATCACCATCGACGGAACCGGTCTCGCCGGCTCCCCTGGCCTTCTGCGCGTCGCGGTGGAGCTGTACGCGGTGAACGACCGCGCTGTGCTGTCGCTGATCGAAGCGACGACCGGCGACCTTTACGAGACCTTCACCAGCAACGTCCCCAGCGAAACGCTTGCGGACAATGAGGTGGTTGTCGGCCTGTGGCGCCTGCCAATGTCCACAGTGGTGGCATTGCTCGATTCGGATTGCTTCGATCCGATTCGCACGCTTGCCGTAGGCAACGCCCGCGGTGCCGTCTGGCGCATCACTTCCCCGGATCTGTTGCAGGCGATTCACGACGCCAGAGCGGCAGAGCCTGCATAAGCCATCCCTTCCAACCCTCTCGGGGCATGTCCCCGAAGGGGCATGCTCCGTATCGGAGCCTCTCATGTACGTGATTCACATCGGCCAGCGCGCCGAGCATCGCACGACGCTCGCCGGCGTGCTGCAGTACCTGAACGACGATCGCGACGGCAAGGCCGTGCCGCGCGTCGAAGACATCGCAGTGCGCCACGTGGAACGCGGCGCGATCCGTGTCGAACGCCTTACCGGCGGCAATTTTGCCGTGCGGCCGGCCGGTACCCGTCGGGCGATCCTTTCGATGATCCTCGATGAGGTCGATCAGTTCATCGTTCGTGTGGGCGGCAAGATCCTGCGTCCGCACGAGATGAGCCGGGCCGCGTGGGGCGCCGTGGTGGCCGCCGGCCGCCTGGCGTACTTTCCTGCTGAAGCCATCGACATGTCCCAGAACGATGCGGGACCGCTGTTCCAGACAGTGGACCTCTTCGAGGAGCAGGGGCCTTTCGACATTGCCGACTTCGTTTGCGGCGAGTTCATCCGCCGGTTTGGCTATGGCACGAATGGCCCCCTGTACCACCCCGCTGCGAGTCCAAACTGCCGTCACGAAGTCCATGTGGCCTACGCGCTGATGCGTGGCGAGAAGGTACGCGACTGCATCATCAACACCTATCGCGACAATCCGCACCATGCGCGTTCTGAGTTCTGGATGCGCCCGTTGATCGAAGTGCCAGCGCTGCGTGGGGCCTTGTCGCCCAGCGTGCTGCAAGCGCTCTGCCAGACAATGCGTGGCGAGAAGCTGGAGATCACGACGCACAACGCCGGTAAATTGATCGCCGCGCTACGGGATGTGCCAAGCGACGGGCATGCTGTACATGTCGATGATGCGCTGTTTGCAGCCGGCATCCTGATGCCGCGCACCATGCCGACGCCCAAGCCTCTGGAGGGAGAGAACGCCCAGCCAGCAACGAAGCTGGCGGCGCGAATCCGCACCCTGGTTTGCCAGCGGCAATATCAGGCATCGGTGGATAGGGCCACAGAAGAGCGCGAAGCCTTCAGTATCAGCCAGCGCGAGTTTGACCGGCGGACACGGGCGGCTGCAATCGGACGTGACGCGTATGGGTACGAGTGGCCCAACCGGGTAGCTCTGGCCGTCATGGAGCGCAACGTCGCGGCTGTACTGCAGATCTTCGACGGCCCGAAAGACTGGAACACCGAATCCAAGCGCGCACTGCGCGAGGAATACGGTGTCGATGTCTTGCAATGCACGGCTGCGGAGCGGCGCCGACGGTTGTTCGAGCTGTGCGGATTCTCTGAAGCCGAGCAGGCGGAGTGGGAAGCCCAGGAAGCCATCGACAAGGCGCGCAAGCGTGCAGATAGCGCGGTGGCCGAAGCGAAGTCGCGCGCCGAGGGCACAACCTACCGAATCGAAACCGGTCAGGCCATGAACGGGCGCGAGTATGTCGACTTCTGCATTACTGCTGGCTTCTCGAAGCTCATTGACGAGCGACGGGGCAGCGCGAAGCGCTATTGGATTCATGATCCGGTGAAGCGCATCTCGCGGCCGTTGCGCGCCAAGGACGGTACGTTGGACTATGCACGTGCGCGCCTGGCGCAATACGCCCCTGAGGCGATTATTTAATCGTCACCCCCCCAGCCGTCCTGGCTGGGGAGTTTTTTTCAAAACAGCTATCCAAATGCCGAGCTTTCGACGGCTACATCGTAGCGCTTTCGCGATAGCCTTGGCGGTACTGATGGAGCTCTGTTTGCACTGAAAGCCATTCAGTCCAAACCGAGCTTTACCCGCGTCTTCGACGCATCGACCCCAAGCGCCGGCATGCCGGCCATCTCTTGAAACCGCCCACAGGGACCGCTCCCTGATGGGACGGCTCTGTGGGCATCACCACGATTCCGATGTACCTCACCTTGCTGTAGCCACGCGGCGCGTTGTCATTCATCGCCGCCGGCGGCTGATGGCGAGCGTCTCTCTGGCGACCGTGCTTCCAGCCGGCCGTCGTCTTTTCCCTGTTCCATCCACTTTATTCCATTTGCGAACGAAAGCGCTCGCTCTCGTTCGCGTCATTCCATTCCAAGGAGCAATACCATGTCCCATCTCGTTCAAACCATGGCTTACGTCGGCGCAACCCCTTGGCACGGCCTGGGCAACCGGCTGGCAGAGCATCAGCCGCTCGAAGTCTGGGCCGAAGCCGCAGGCATGAACTGGCGCATCGAGGAGACCGACGTGATGTTCCGCGTTGGCACGCATGACCTCGATCCGATCAAGTCGTTCCCTGAGCAGAAGGTGCTGTACCGTTCCGACAACGGCAAGCCGCTGTCGACGGTGTCGCAGCGGTATCAGGTCGTCCAACCGGCCGAAATTTTGGAGTTCTATCGCGACCTGGTTCAGGTGGGCGGCTACCAACTGGAAACGGCTGGCGTGCTGAAGGAAGGCCGCAAGCTCTGGGCGCTCGCGCGCACGGGACAGTCGGCCACGCTCAAGGGCGGTGACGAGGTCCGCGGCTACCTGCTGCTGGCCACGGCCTGCGACGGCACGTTGGCCACCACGGCGCAGTTCACCTCGGTACGTGTGGTGTGCAACAACACGCTGCAGATCGCGTTGGGCCGCAACCGTGGCGCCGTCAAGGTGCCGCACCGCAGCCAGTTCGATCCGCGTGCTGTGAAGGAAGAGCTTGGCATTGCCATTTCGTCCTGGGATGGCTTCATGGCCAACATGCACGAGTTGGCCGACCGGAAGGTCAGCCAGGCCGAGACTGAGCGATTCTTCCAGCGCCTCTTCACATACTCGACTGCCAAGCCTTCGGACAATCCCAAGATGAATGAGCGCGGCCTGAAGGCGGTGCTCAATCTTTTCGAGGGAAATGGCCGTGGTGCAACGCTGGAATCGGCCGCAGGCACCGCCTGGGGACTCGTGAACAGCGTGACCGAGTACGTTGACCATCAGCAGCGTGCACGCAATCCGGGTAACCGTCTGGATTCGGCGTGGTTCGGAGCCGGCGCAATTCTCAAGCAGCGCGCTTGGGATGCGGCACTGGAGCTGGTCGACTGACGCGTCTCAGGACGCCCCACCTGGAGCGTTCCTTCCATTAAGCACTCCTCAAGCGAACCGCTTCGGTGCCGTTGAACGGTACTGGAGTGGTCGTTTTGAGGTCTTAAAGCCCCGGCTGAGCTGGGGCTTTTTTCATTTTGGGAACTCCATTGTCTGTCATTCACACCACAGCGAACCTCAATGAACAGGATTGTTCCATTTGCCAAGATAATCGCCGCACGCGAGAACCTTGCGCTTGGGAATCGGTATGTTCGACGTGGTTGCTTACGACTTGGAGGGACCAGGGAGCATGCCTTGGAATCCCATCCGCTTCTTCATATCAAAGTCGACCGGCTGCCGAGGCACGGACTTGCAGTTCGTGTTGAAGAGTGGTTGTCAAATGTTCCACTTCAAGAACAATTCGATTCGTTCGACGACTGGCTCAGAGTTACCGTGACACCTGCAAATGCCGCCATCGGCGGCGTTTGCATCGAGCAGGACTCACTCCAATTCGAACTACGTCATGGAAAGCGTTACAGCATAGAGGACGACACCAGGGGTACGCGCAAATTCGATTGCATTATCGACAGCCGTGTACCGCTCATAGCTTTCCTTGACTCGGTCGGACATCCAGGACCTTGGATTACGGTCAAGAGGCTCTTTACGGTCGAAGAGATCGTCAGTGGAGCGGCCCCTTGAATCTCAGGACATCCGGCACCTCTTACAATAAGAGGTAGTCTTGTGACTAGTTTCAAGCCTAGGCAAATCGTGGAAAGCATCGAAATTCTTACCGAACCTGAGCGGCGGCGGCGCCGTTCAGTCCAAGAAAAGCTCGCCATCGTTCAGGAAACGATGGAGCCGGGTGCCACGGTTTCGGCGGTTGCCCGACGGCATGGGCTCAATCCCAATCAGGTGTTCGCATGGCGCAAGCAATACCAGGAAGGAAGCCTGGCCGCTGTGAGCGCTGGCGAAGCTGTGGTCCCGGCCTCGCAGTTGGCTGCAGCGATGAAGGAGATCAGGGAACTGCAGCGGCTACTCGGAAAGAAAACGCAGGAAGCCGAGATCCTGAAGGAAGCCGTGGAGTACGGGCGCTCAAAAAACTGGATTGCGCGCTCGCCCTTACTGCCCGGGGACGACCAATGAAGACGGTCTGCGATGTCCTTGGCGTGGCGCGCTCTGCGGTGGCAGCGAAACAGGCCCGTTCGTCGGAATGGCGGGATGGCCGCCGCGCCCGCCAATACGACGACACGGCGCTGGTGGCTGAAATCCATGAGCTGGTTGCGGGCCTGCCGACATACGGCTACCGAAGGGTCTGGGCTTTGCTACGGCGCAGTCATGAGCTGAGCGGGGCCTCGCCCGTGAACGCAAAGCGTGTTTATCGTGTGATGCACGACCACCAGTTGCTGCTTCGCCGGCCTGGGCGACGACTCGATACACGTCGCCATGACGGTCGGGTCGCTGTCGACCGTAGCAATACCCGCTGGTGTTCAGACGGCTTTGAATTCCGTTGCGACGATGGTTCGCCGCTACGCGTCACCTTTGCGCTCGATTGCCATGACCGAGAAGCCATTAGTTGGGCGGCGACCACCGGCGGGCACAGTGGGGATATTGTTCGAGATGTCATGCTGGCGGCCGTCGAGCAGCGCTTTGGCGCCGTGCAGACCGAGCAAACCATCGAATGGCTCTCGGACAACGGCTCGGCGTACATCGACCATCGTACGCGCAGCTTCGCGCGGGAACTGGGCCTGGAGCCACTGACCACGCCGGTGCGTTCTCCGCAGAGCAACGGTATGGCCGAATCCTTCGTCAAGACCATGAAGCGCGATTACATCGCGTTCATGAACAAGCCCGACGTGCCGACCGCGCTCTCTCAGCTAACGGTCGCGTTCGAGCAATACAATGACTGGCATCCGCATAAAGCGTTGAAGTATCGTTCGCCTCGGGAGTTCCGACGCGCCGCAACATCATCAACTTAACGGTGTTCGGGTGTCCTGAGTTACAGGGTCAACTCCAGTCAGCATGAGGGAATTTTAGCAAGATAAAAAGGGGTCGACGCATTCGTGTGTCGGCCCCTTTTTTTGGCTGTTACCTTAGCTGTTACCTTAGAAAGACGCTGTTTTTGTGTCGGCTTTTCGGAATTTTACGATGAGCACGCTCAGATTTTGGACTCAATGGTCTCGCCGTCTGCCGGTGTCGACGAAGCGATCGTAGCTTCGGTCGCATCCGTGCAAAGCGTCGACGAGACGCGGCTGATAGTGCCGTCGAGAGACGCGGAGACTCCTAAGCGTATCGTGCCAGCGTACATGATGCGGCCTTTTACCTTGCCGTTGATTTGTAGCGATGTCCTTGCTGCGACGTCGCCCTCAACAGTGCCGTCAATAACCACGTGCTCGCCCTGCACCATACCTCGGACTAGCCCCTCGGCTCCGACGTGTACGAGTCCCCGCGATGCGCGTAGGTCCCCATCAATGAGCCCGAAACAACTGATACCGTGATCTGCAACGATATCTCCGTGGATGCTGAGCCCTGGTCGGATGAGGCTGAAATTCGCTGGTTGGGTCATTGGCCGATAGTCTCAGAAAAGGGTGATCTCATTGCCTTGCTGCTTGGTCGGTGCTTTCACAGGCTGATGAGATGGCACAGCTTGCTGGTCGGGGTGGGGCGGGCTCGTGACCTGTGGCTTCTTCGCCGGAAGCTTTACCTCAGGCCGCTGCTCGGCAGGCTGCTCCTGCGGTGCCGTTGCTCGGACGCCCGTGGCCGGCGCCTGCGGCTCAAGCACGATCGGCGCAGAGGCTAAATCCGCCGGCTTTGCAGGCACAACTGCGGAAGCTGCCGGCCACTGGTGGTCCGACACTGTTACGTCAGTACGGTCCTGTGGCGCAGCCGCCTGCTCGCGAATTTCCATCGGTTTGCGCTTCTGTGAGGATCCCATCCAGCTCCCAATGCCGTAGGCAGTAGCCGCCAAGACGAGAAGAAGCCCGACCATCAGGGCTTTACGCTGAAACGCGGCGAAGTTCAGCCGAGTTTCGCTGGAGGTGTTCGGTTGATCGGGGGCGGGGAGGGCGTGAGCCCCAGGCGTCATGGAGATAGCGCCGGAAGGCTGAACGTCGATGGTAAGGGGCGGCTCAGCGTATTGACTATGTAGCTTCTGAAGTTCTTGAATGTCCATGATTCCTGCCTATTCGTTGATAACCTCACGCCCCATCCGACAGCTTGCCGTCTGGAGAAAATTTGTCGTTATCGGGGATGCAGAGCCGATGGATGGCTCGAATGTGCCGCGCCGCGCCAAGAATGGCGTCGTCCTTCTCTTTGTCGTTGATGGTTTGCGCAACGTAGGCGCCGAGGGCTCGGTGGACAAGGCGATCGTGCTGGTTCAGCAATCGGATAAGCCGTCCAGCAAGCGGATGGGTAACAACGATTTGCCGATCACTGAACTTCATACTGATGTACCGACGAGGCTTGTCCTCGATCCAATTCAACTTCTTGTCCATCCATTGCTGAGCTTCGCGGAAGGCTTCGTCCAGCGCGAGCGTTTTTGCCTTGCTAGAAACTGAGAACTTGGCTGCGCAAAAGTTGTAGTCGCTACGCAGGAAGTTCCGTACGAAGTCTGTGCAATAGGCGATTTCTGTGCCGCTATCCGTTTGAGGAACGATTTTTGAGACGCGCGTCTCGCTAAGCATTCGCCGGATAGGCTTCGGCCCCGAGTGCGAGGCTTGCGAAGGTAGTGGGTCGCCGGATGAAACGGTGGGTACCGGGCGCGGTTCACCATCTGGCAGGTGGTGGGAGGGTTCGGCCATGTTCCATGTGTAATAGGATCTCTCTCAGTAACAAATTGTGAGCGAGGATTGACCATGACCGCTCCGAGAAAGCTATACGAAATTCGCGAGCTTTCTGACTTTTATAAGAACGCCGCTGTGTCAGAATTCACTCACACCTCGCGTCTCTGACGCATCGACCTCGACTCCACGCGAGTCCATCTGTTGAATCAAGTCGTGCTTCTGTGCACGCGCCGACTGGTTGGCTACCAGTGTGGATACTTCTTGTGCTAAGTGTTTTCGCCGAACACTTCCCCTCATCAGCTCGTAATACGCGTTCTCGCTGTGCCTCTTCATGAGCGCACGCTGGGCACCGTTCGAGCCTGGGACCATGTGGAGCTCTCTCAAAGGCCCCTCCTAGGCAGAACGGCAGACGTCGAGCCGATCCGTGAACCTGCGGCCGAACCTGTGGGTTCGCGAAAAGGGTTGTTGTGCAGCGTGACCATGCTGCACGAGGGCGACTTTACGTCCTCAACATAGAGCAGCGCGCAAAAGTGCGCCGCTCCCTCGATGCCACGCCCCCGGAAGGGGCGTGGCGTTGCAGGTTCCTGACTCAAAAGCTCGCTGCCGGCGCAAACCGGGGCGAGCTTTTTTTGTTTCTGGTGAGAGACCTCGATTCCAGGAGCAACTCATGCACCACCAGAACGCCGAGATTTCCGCCGCGATCGCGGCAACGCTGAATCTGCGCCGTCCGCAGTACAAGGACATGCCGCAGGCGTGGCGTACCCTTTGTGAGGCGGCATATGTCGCCAGTCTTCCGGAATCCGCACAAGCGGACTTCCTCAATCGCGTAACGACCCAGCGCGGGGCCGACACAGCCCTGCGCCTTCGGGAGCATGCTGCGTCTATCCGGGCGCAGGTCGTTCAGTTCCTTCAGAAAAGGAGATCGAACGCATGCATGCACCCATCACATACAGCGAGCCCGGCGGACGCCGAAGCCTGCTAGAAGAGCGGCCCATGCGGCCGCCTGTCATTGGCAAGATCCGACCAGGTATCAAGGTCCTGACCAAGGCTGCGCGCGACAGGCCCGAAGCCGTGAGGATTCACGATGCCGGGCTGGCCCGGGGCGAGAGCTTCGAGCGTATTTCTGCCGACATCACCAGGGCGACTGGCATCAAGACGCCCATGGTTCCCAAGAACGTACCGTGGTTCACCTGCCGGGGCTCTGACTTCGCCAATCCGGCGCTGGCCGAAGACATCGTGCAGCGCTACGGCGAGGACCGCAATGATGGTCACGGACATCGTCTCTGGCGTTTCCCTGTGGTCTTCGCGTTCGACGATTGGCTAAGCAACATGCCTAACCAGCTCGTGGCCTGGACGAAAAGCGGCAGGGAGTACTTCTCGGAGTATGGGCCTGACGGCAGGCGCTATTGCAAGATGTACGCGACCCCCGCTCGTGATGCTCGGGCCAACCGAGCGAAGCGCATGTGGGGCGGCCGCACCATCATCCTGCGACAGGACGACCACATCCAGGACGGCATCTGCGATCCTCAGGAATGTCCTCAATATCAGGGTGGGAATTGCAACCTCTCGGCCAGTTTCTACTTTGCGGTACCGTCGGCCATTGGCCTCGGTCTCATCGAAATGCCAACGACCTCCATTTACGTTCTGCAAAAGGCCCACGCGGCCATGCAGACGGTAGCGCTGGCACGTGGCAGGCTGGTCGGCGTCAAGTTCTGGATGTCTAAGCAAGAAATCGAGATCAGCCGAATAGATGCCGAGAGCGGGAAGCCGGTGCGCCAGATGCAATGGCTCATCACTCTGGATGCCGAAATCGATATCGCTGCGCTGCTCGATGGTTCGGACCGTCGCCCGCCGGCATTGGAGATGGCAGAACAGGCTGTCTCCATGCTGGAAGGCGAAAGGGAGATCTCGCCACCAGAGCACGGCCAGTCCGATGACTCTACGCTTGAAGCTGAGCAGCCCGGACTATCGGCAACCGGCGTTGGTCAGGCCGATACCTCCGCACCTGCATCCAACACGGACGCGGGTGGCCAGGACCTGGAAAGCGAATACCTGGATCTTGTGAAGCGCCTTGGGCTCAACAGCGAGGATGGCACTCGCCAGCTGAAGGCCTTCGCAACGGCGACCTTCGGGCGCGGTTGGTCCAAGCGCGATCAGGATGTGCGACGGTTCTTGGATGAACTGCGCACTGCCTTGGGTAACCCGATGGCTTTCCGCGAGCAGGTGGCGGCCATCGCTTCCGACGTCGCGACGTAACATCGCCAGCCTTTGTGCCGGCAGTTGAGGGAAGCCTACGGGCTTCCCTTTTTCTTTCTTGCCGCATGCCGGCACATTCCCTTGGAGGTCCCATGATGCTCAACGATGGCGCAAGCCTGCTTGCAGCGCATTTCTCTGATTTGCACTATTCACCTGGCCATTTGGCCGAAGCGGATCGATGTTTTGGTTTTGCGGTGGAGGACGCGATCGCAAGTCGCTGCCATGTTGCCGTGGTGTCGGGTGACTCGACGGACCACCGGCTCGATGCCCACACGCCCGCGCTCTCCGCGCTGGCGCGGCGGATCCATCAGTTGTCGGCCCGCATGCCGGTGTTGATGTTGCAGGGAACATTCAGTCATGAGCCGCCCGGCACATTGGATCTGTTTCGACTGATCGGAGCAAGCTGCCCCGTGTACGTCGCGGATCGGATTCACCAGGTCGCGCTCATTGGCGAGGCGTTCTTTCCGAGCAATGGCGCGATTTTCAGCCAGCCGGAAATGGACGCTCTGCTGACGCAGCACGGCCTGCCGGACGTCGTATTTACCTGCGTGCCCACGGTCAACAAGGCCGTGTTGGCGGCTGCGGCCGGCGTGGCAAGCGCGGCGACGGCAATTGGTGATCACCTGGCTAACTATCTGGCAGCTGCGGGCGCTGTGAATCGTCAATGGCGGTCACAGGGCATTCGTACGATCGGTGTTTCGCACGGTACCGTCAACGGTTGCCAGACGGAGCACGGCGTGCCGATGGCTGGACTCGACCACGAGTTCACCATTGGTGCACTGTTCGACGCCGACTGCGATGCGTTCATGCTCGGCCACATTCATCGTGCCCAGCAGTGGGAACGTGAGGGCAGGGTGGTTGCCTATCCGGGCTCAATCGGACGGTTCCACTATGGCGAGATCGGGGCGAAAGGTTATCTGCAGTGGCAGGTTTCACCGGGGCAGGCGGTAGCTACCCAAGTGAAGACGCCGGCAAGCGAGACCGTATGCATCGACTTCGACGGGCCGCCTGACATGGCAAAGCTCGCGGAGATGGCCACCGACGCTGCGCACAAGTACGTGCGCGTGCGCTGGACGGTCAACGAGGAGCATCGTCAACTAGTGGATCGCGAGGCCATCCAGGCGCTGTTTGGTGCCAGTGCGGAGGTCAAGCTTGAAGCACGCGTGCTGCCGGCTGTCCGCAGTCGCGCCGAAGGCATCAGCCGGGCGGCAACCTTGCCCGAGAAGCTTGGGCGCTGGTGCGAATTGACCGGCGTAGACGCGAATCCGTTGCTGGACAGTCTGTCGATGCTCGAAAACCTCGATGCACAGGCGATTGCCGATCAAGTGCTCGCAGGCCTTGCTGAAAAGCCCATCCTTGTTACGCAGGAGGTGCGCGCTGTAGAAGCTGCGGCGCTCCCGTTCATTGCCAAACTGGGGGAGTTGGAGCTGGATGAAACTGTTTCCGTACCCGAGTCGATACCTGCCGTGCCGGCAACGGAACCGGCAGCACCCATCGCGACGGCCCCGGCGCCAATGAACTGGATGACCGACGATCTTTTTGCGTAGCGATACGCCAATCCTTAGAACGTGCAGAGCCATGTTCCGACAGCCCTTGAGGCTGTCGAAAACTGGTTTTACCCGCGTCCCTGACGCATCGACCCCGCAGTATCCATTTATTTTCTATTTACCCAGACGGGTGCTTCCCGTCCGGGGCGCACTCCGTCCTACGCCTGGAGTGCCACATGATTCTCTACCACGCTGGTCCCGACTGGCTCTTTGTTGAAGAGACCTTTATCAACCGCTCGGACATGGCCAAACGCCTTTGCGAGCAACATGGCTTTACGCAGTGCATGATGTATGAACCGTTCGGCCCCGGCCGCGGCGCTGTGATCGCCAAGCGCGACCACATGCTGGTGATGGCGTTGGGTGAGGCGGGTGGCAACACCTTCTTCGCCGTGGCGCCGTCCAAGGAACTGCAGGACTTGATCTGGTCGTTCTCCAACGGCCTGGCGTCTCAATGGAGCGAACTGGAATTGCGAGCCCTCACCGGCCAGCAGGACTGGGACGCTGTGATGAAGCTGGCGAGCCAGCAGTTTTCCGCTGCACGCCGCTCGGTCGAACGGGCGATTGCCGGCAAGGCAGAGCACGACGCACCTTCGCTGCCTGATGTTCCGCAATGGGACGAAAGCGTCATGGAAGTGCCGTCCGACTATCTCCATTCCTTCAACGGCTCGGAGGTGTCCGAATGCGCCCACTGAAGCTGACGCTGTCCGGATTCCATGGAATCCGCGACGGCATGCATAGGGATAGCGTCACCGTCGACCTGTCGGCGATGCCAGGCGGTCTGATCGCCCTTGTCGGTCCCAACGGGGCGGGCAAGACAACGATCATGGACAACCTGCATCCGTTTCCGATCATGCCGAGCCACGCGAGCAAGATGTCGGCCGACGCTTTCTCGTACTGGGACCATCTCTGCGCCCCGCGCGCGGAGAAGGATCTGGAATGGGAGCACGGCGGCAGGACATACCGCTCAGCGTTCGCGTTCCGTAACCCTGGTAAGAGCCGCAAGGCCGAGTACTACTTGTTTGAGAAGGGCGCCGACGGTGACTGGAAGCCGGTACAACTGGCTGACGGCACGCTGTCGGACGGCAAGGCGGAGACCTACAACCGCTGCCTCGAAGCCGTCTTGGGGTCTCCCGAGGCGTTTTTCACCAGCGTGTTTTCTGCCCAGAACCGGCGGCCGCTCGCAAGCTATCAGCCTGGTGAGATCAAGAGGCTGCTCGCCGAGCTGCTCGGGATCGATCACTTGCGAGATCTCTCTGCGAAAGCTGGCGAGGTCGCCAAGCTGCTCACCCGCTCGCTGGACACCCTGCAGCGCGATGTGCTGACCCTCACGGGGAAGCGCGATCGCGCGGCGGTGGTGGCCCAGGAGATCTCGCAACTTGGCGAAAGCCTTGACGCTCAACGGGAGGCTCGCGACGTGGAAACGGCTAAGGGCGCGAAGCTGCTGCAGGAGCGCGCGACGCTTGCTGCAAAGCAGGCTGCCAATGCCGGTACCGAAGCGCGGTTGCGGGAACTGAGCCAGCGCAAGGGTGAGTTGACCCAGCGTGCCGCATCGTTGACCAGCGATGAACAGACCGCTGGCGGACGTGCTGCGGCGCGACGGCGTGATCTGGATCGGCAAGCGGCAAGCCATCGTGCAGTGTTGGCGGAGGCCTCAACCATTGAGGCGGCTGCCGGCGAAAGGGATGCCGCGCAACTGGCCATTGGCCAGAGGCAGGCAGAACTTGCCAGTCAGCGCATAGTCGTGGAGAGGCTCGATGCCCTGCAGGTCCAGCACGCGGCGCTCAGTTCCGAGCTCACGGGCCTGGAGCAGCAAGGTGTTGCCGGCGCGAAGCTTGTTGAGTCGTTGAAACTGCAAGCTGACGTCATCGAGACCGTTCCATGTCGCGATGATCCCATGCACACGACCTGTCCGTTGCTGGCTCAAGCTCGCAATGCCAAGGCAAATCTTGGAGAGCAGGTTGTATCGGTCAAAGCACTGCGTGAAAGCTATCGCAAGAAGCTGGATCAGGTGCAATTGATGCAAACCGGGGTTGCGGAGCGTGCCACGGCGCGCGCTGCACTTGCTGCACTGCAGGCTCAGCTTGATCGCGATCAGCAACTGCTGCAGCGATTCACGGCGTTGGCCGCCAAGAAGCCCTTGCTGGACGCTGCGCGCGAAGGACTGGCGCAGGCCGAACGCGATCTGGCTGCGTTGAGCGAGGAGGATGCATCACGCATTGAGCGCCACAAGCGCGATATCGCGGACGTGCAATCCCAACTCGAAGCGGTGCATCGGGAACTGGCGACGCTGGCCACGGAGGACGTGACCGGCATGCTGGCCCAGATGGATCGCCAGATTGCACTCAGCCGGGAGGCTGTCACTGCGACTGCCGGCCGGATCGAAGCGTTGATTCGGCAGGAGAGCATGTTGGTGGCCGAGCGTGAGCGTCTGGATGCTGAGCTTGCCGGCATGCCGGTGATTGAGGCCAAGGCACAAGCGCTGTCCGACCAGATTGCGCAATGGAAGCTGCTTGCGAAAGGCCTGGGCAACGATGGCGTCATCGCGTTGTCCATCGATGACGCGGGCCCGGCCATCACGCAGATCGTCAATGACTTGCTGCTGGCCTGCTATGGACCGCGATTCACCATCGCGATTCAGACGCAGACAGCGCTGGCCAGCGGCGAGATGCGCGAGGGCTTTTCCATCAACGTGATCGATGCCGATAACGACACCACGAAGGAGTTCGGTGTGATGTCGGGTGGGCAAAAGGTCTGGATCAATGAGTGCCTGACGCGCGGAATCGCCCTCTATCGGGCGCAGTATGCGCAGCAGCCTTTCCAGACGCTGTTCACCGATGAGGCGGACGGTCCGTTGGATCCGGAGCGCAAGCGCGCCTTCATGAAGATGAAGCGCGAGGTGCTGCGGGTCGGCGGTTATCAGAGGGAGTACTTCATCTCGCAGACCCCTGACCTGGTCGACGACGCCGACGGCGTCATCGATGTCGTTGCGCTGGCGTTGCAGTAGCGCCCGGCGCCATTCACTAACCATATGCCCGTTTCCCGAAAGGGAGCGGGCATTTTTCTTGGATCTAGATATATGCCCTTAACAGTTGTCCTACAAGTCTGCGATGCAGCAGTCCCGCGCGGAACTTCGGCCGACCGTGCTGCGCGCGTCCTTCGGCTGCTTGCAGATGAAGTTGTTAGCCAGATTCCTCAGTTGGAAGACGGCACCAGCGTTCGCGTATCGAAGCAGAACGGGTTGGTCCTTGGCGTCGCAACCTACACCGTTGACTGATGTCCTGAGGATTGTCTACCTCTGACGGAGGGATAAGGTCCTCGCAGATTCTTCCGATAGTTGAGGCACGTGTTGCCTCCCAACTCCTACTCTTCCGTATGCCAAAGGTATTCGTCACGGCCGAAGAGGCCGAAAAGCTCTTGCCGCGTCGGCGGCGAATTCACACCTTCATTCGCATCTTCGGATGGCAGGGCGACAACGTTGAACGTGATGCGCTGCTCGAGGTCTTCAAGGCTGCGAAAAGCGTCGAGGTTTCGCAGGACGCTGCGTGCTTCGATCATTACCTCGCGGTAAAGATCGACGGCATGGTGACCTACATCGAAACCAATCTCAAGGCCCTGGCCAAGTTTGGCCTGTTGCCGCCGCACCGCAAGGTGGCTTGAACTACCGCCGGACCAATTGTCCGTCTTCTGCATTCCAATGCCCGCTGATCCCCTTAACAGGCTGCTGAAATACCGG
>NZ_ANKP01000080.1:0-15315 GCF_000319775.1 Cupriavidus sp. HMR-1 | reverse complement strand
TGGCCGGGAGCATCGCGGGCGGCGACGCGCGTTCGGCGCTGCGTGCCATTGCCGGTGCGGTTACCGGTGCGGTTACCGGCGACGTCGCGAGCGAATGCATGGCACGTTGGGCACCGGCATTGGCGCGCGCGTTGCCGCCATCGGCAGCCAGCGTGAACACCGACACCACGCCCTTGAGCTTCTGTGCCTGTTCTTCCAGCGCGCCAGCCGCTGCCGCCGCTTCTTCCACCAGGGCCGCGTTCTGCTGCGTGACCTGGTCCATCTGCGCCACGGCCTGGTTGACCTGCTCGATGCCGGTGGTCTGCTCCTGCGACGCGGCGCTGATTTCGTTCATGATGTCCGTCACGCGGCGCACGGCATGTACGATCTCGCCCATGGTCTGGCCCGCTTCGGCAACAAGCCGGGTGCCGCTTTCCACGCGCTGGCCGGATTCGTTGATCAACGACTCGATCTCCTTCGCGGCATTGGCGCTGCGCTGCGCGAGGCTGCGCACCTCTCCGGCCACGACCGCGAAGCCGCGTCCCTGCTCGCCGGCGCGCGCGGCTTCCACCGCCGCATTCAGCGCCAGGATATTGGTCTGGAATGCGATGCCCTCGATCACGCCAATGATGTCGACCACCTTGCGCGAGGCGCCGTTGATCTCGTTCATGGTGTCCACCACACGGCCGACCACGTCGCCACCCTTCATGGCGATTTCCGAAGCCTCGCCGGCCAGGGCGCCTGCCTGGCGCGCATTGTCGGCGTTCTGTCGCACGACGGTGGTCAGTTCTTCCATGCTGGCCGCGGTCTGCTCGAGCGATGCGGCCTGTTCCTCGGTACGCTGCGACAGATCCGTGTTGCCAGCGGAGATCTGCTGCGTAGCCGACGCCATCGAATCGGTGCCGCCGCGAACTTCGGCGACGATGCCCGCGATGCTCTCCTGCATGGTGGCCAGCGCCTGCATCATGCGACCGATCTCGTTCTTCGACATGCTGGAGATACGCGATGTCAGGTCGCCGCGCGTCATGCGCTCGAACACGTCGAGCGCTTCCTGTACCGGGCGGACGATGGCGCGGTGAAGCATCACGGTAGCGAATACCGCAACCAGGATGCCGAGCGCGATCAGCGCCAGCGACATCGCGCGAGTCGTCTCATAGCGCGACTGCGCGCCTTCGAAGTTGGCCTTGCCGGTATCGAACTGGAATTTCTCGAGCTTCTCGTGCGCGGCGGACATGCCGCGCTGCAGGTCTGGCAGCACATCGCGCGCCAGACGCAGCGCCTCGTCATGGTTGCCGGCCACCATGGCCTGCTCAAGCGGCTTGACGCCGGTCTCGAAGAACGCCTGCCGCTTGGCCGCCAGTTCGCCGGCCAGCGCCTTCTCATCGTCGTTCTGAGGCAGCGACATATAGGTCTTCCAACCCTTGTCGGATGACTCGATGAAGACATTGGCGCGGTCGACGTGTTTCTTCAGGTCATCGTTCTCGCTCCCCCGCATCACACCGCGATCGAGCGCCAGGCGCAGGCGGGTGGTGCCGAGCATCGCCTCGGACAGCGCCTGTGACGACGCCAACTGGTTGGAGTACGTCTCCTTGAGGGCGCCGTTGGATTGGGAAATACCTAGCAGACCGGCGCCGCCGACCAGCAGGAGGTTCGCCGTAAGCAAGGCCATTGCGCCCCGTAGAAGGGTCTTGATCTGGATATTCTGGTGGAAAGACATGATGTGCTGATCATTGGGGGGATAACCCGAAGACACCCCTGCTCCGGTCCCGGCGGAGCGATACCGCGCGTCGCCCCGCTCAGGCTTCGATAACGGCCATCCCGTGAGCTTCCTTGAGGCGTCGGCCCCAACGTTGACAAAATGCCGGTTACGCCACGTGAGATCAATCAGAATTATCTCGTGGCACCTTCGGCACTTACTTTCAAATAGCTTTCATTTGATAAATGTAAAAACTCGCGGCGCGCCTGATTCAGTGCCCGCTGAATTCCCTGTCCATGCGCGATCACCCGGCAATATCGCCACTATTGAATGGAGCACTGCCCTGAGCACCGTAGATTCACGGGTTTTAGTGTGGCATGTGGCTTGGGCTGGCGCCGCCGGAGATCATCGCGCGGACCACATGCCAACCCGAAAGTTCAGGGATTATTCTAATTTGGGACTTTTTGCAGATTTCTCCGAAATCAAAGTCAGGGGATTTGCAGCGGCGAAATACGCCGTTATAATTCCCTTCGTCAATTCACGGACCAACACTAAAACCCGAGGATACAAATGGCGACCTATCAGGAAATCGTTCAGAAAATCAGCGAACTGCAGAAGCAGGCCGAAGAGATCAAGGCACGCGAGCAAGCCTCGGTGATCGCCGATATTCGCGAGAAAATCGACCAATATGGCCTGACCGCCGAAGACCTCGGATTTGGTGGCAAGGCGGTGGCCGGCAAGAAGGCCGTCAGCCGCAAGGTGCCGGTTCGTTACCGTGACAGCGCCGGCAATACCTGGACGGGCCGCGGCAAGCGCCCGGGCTGGCTGACTCAGGCGCTGGCCAATGGCAAGTCGATGGAAGATTTCCTGATCCGCTGAGCAATCCAGCCGATCGGCAGATAAAAAGAAACCGGGCGCTATGCCCGGTTTCTTTTTTGCCGCGCGTCCATCAGGGCAGTCGCCGCTAAGAGGTGATATCAAGATGAAGCGAAGCGGTTCTGGCTAGACGCGCGGCCGCAGACAGTACAAGTCGTACGGCAAGGCCGCGCAACGACGCCAGAATCATCTTGATAGCGCCGCTAAGCCGCGAACCCCACCGGGTTCAACGACTGCCAGCGCCAGGAGTCCTCGCACATGCGGTCGAGGTCGTGGCGGGCGCTCCAGCCAAGCAGCGTACGGGCAAGACCCGGATCGGCATAGCATGCCGCGATATCGCCGGGCCGGCGCGCGACGATTTCGTAGGGTATCGGCCGCCCACTGGCCCGTTCGTAGGCTTTCACAACTTCCAGAACACTGTATCCACGGCCCGTGCCAAGATTCACGGTCATGCCGCGCGGGTTCTTGCCTAGGTACGCCAGCGCTGCCACATGGCCATCGGCCAGATCGCAGACGTGGATATAGTCCCGCACCCCGGTGCCATCGGGCGTCGGGTAGTCACCGCCATACACACTCAGCTTTTCGCGCCGCCCGGCGGCCACCTGCGCCACATAGGGCATCAGATTGTTCGGAATGCCGCCCGGATCCTCGCCAATCGTTCCGCTCTCATGTGCGCCTACCGGATTGAAATAACGCAGGAAGGCGATTTTCCATTCCGGATCGGAAATTTCCAGATCACGCAGGATCTGCTCCCCCATCAGTTTGGTCTGGCCGTACGGATTGGTGGCCGATAGCGGGAAATTCTCGAGAATCGGCATCGCATGGGGATTGCCGTACACCGTGGCCGAGGAACTGAACACCAATTGCCTGACACCCGCCGACTGCATCGCCGAGCACAATGTGATCAAACCCTCAAGGTTGTTTCCGTAATACTCAAGCGGTTTGCTGACCGACTCCCCCACCGCTTTCAGGGCGGCAAAATGGATGGCGCCGTTGATCTTGTGCTCGGCGAACAGGCGGTCCAGCAGTGCGCGGTCGCGCACGTCGCCTTCCACAAAATGCGGTGTTGTGCCGGTAATCTTCGCCAGCCGGTTCACGACCTCGGCGCTGCTATTGCAGAGATTATCGAGCCCGATCACGTTGTAGCCTGCTTCATGCAACGCCACCCATGTGTGGGAGGCGATATATCCGGTCGCGCCGGTCAGCAATAGGGTCTCAGCCATGGAAATCTTCAAGGATCTGGATTGGATTCACGTCGCTCGCTCACCGAGTGGGCTGCCATCATAACCGTGCGTCATTACGGCTGCGATATGTATCATGCGCCGCTTCCACCGTTCGGGCGCGAAAGGGGCCTGCCCATGACCGGAAGCCCGGTGCGAGCCTGCCACGCCTCATAGGCTGCCCGCAGCCGCCAGCCAGACTCCATATCGCGCATCCCCAGCAACTGGGCCACCGCCGCCGGCGGCGTTCCCGCATCGAAGTGCATGGCACCACAGGTATTCCGCAGTGTCTGGGGCGACGCCCGTTCGCTGCGGCCCGCCAGCACGCCAGCCTCTTCCAGCAGGATCTCGACACGGCGATACACCGATGCCGCGTGCATGGCACGGCCGTTGGTCATGGCCGGGAACACGAGATCGCCTAACGTCTCCGCTGCCGCCCGAACGTCCAGCCAGTGACGCAGCGGCGCATGGACAAACCCGAACAAGGGGACGGTGTACGCCCGCCCGTTGTCCGTCCGGACCATGCGGATCGCCATCGCGCCGCCACCCAAGCCTTCGATCGCCTCCACACGCAGCGCCCGCGCCTCCGCCACCTTGAGTCCGCCACCAAGCAGGACTGCGAGAAGCGCGACATCACGGGCGCGTTTCCATTGCTTTGGCGAGATGGCCTGGCTGTCCGGGCGAGTGGCCCCGGCAACCGGCTCGGGCGCCGGGGCCAGAATGCGGGCCACCAGCAGGTCGCGCTCGCCAGGTAACAGAAAGGCGGTCGGATCGTTCTCGCCTTCGGCGAGGTGCGACTTGACGGCCTGACTGGCCGGGTTGTGCAGGTTCTGCTGCAACTGGGACAGATGATGGAAAACGCGTTCGATCAGCCGCGCGTAACGGTAGCGGTGACGCTTGTGCAGATTCTGGGCGTCCAGGAACGCGCCAATCTGTGCGGCCGACCACGTCAGCGGTGTCAGTCCTTGCTCACCTGACCAGCGCAGCAGCTTGCCCCACATCGCCCGATAGACCACGGCGGTGCCGTGGCGAAAACCGTGTCGCGCAAGCCAGCCGTCGAAGGCGCGGTCCGGGTGCTTTCGCCAGGCGTTGAGGTCGGCATCGAACAGATCGCCGGAGGTGGCCGGCGTTTCGCCGTCCGCCGTAACGAAATCGGCACTTGCCTGGGTCATGGCCAACGCTCTCCCGCTCTGAATATGCAAAGAAACGTTCTCATTGTAGACAAAGGGCCACTGGATCCCGCGATCGTAGCCCTCCGCCAGTTGCACAGGGGAGTCATCGCGTGATACCTTGGCACTCACTATGCAACCAGTTGCATAAATTCACCTCAACCGCTGAACGAGAGATCCGTCATGGCCCTTCCCGCCCTGCTGCAGAACCTGTCGCTACCGGCTGTCTGCTCGCCGCTGTTCATCATTTCCAATCCCGATCTCGTGATCGCCCAGTGCAAGGCCGGCGTGGTCGGATCGTTCCCCGCGTTGAATGCGCGGCCGGCGGAAAAGCTGGAGGAATGGCTGGACCGGATCACCACCGAACTCGGCGAGCACAACGCCAAGCACCCCGACCGCCCGGCCGCGCCGTTCGCGGTCAACCAGATCGTGCACAAGTCCAATGACCGGCTCGAGCACGACCTGGAAATGTGCGTGCGCTACAAGGTGCCCATCGTCATCACCTCGCTGGGCGCGCGTGTCGAAGTCAACGAGGCCGTGCACTCCTA
The DNA here is from genome assembly GCF_000319775.1 of Cupriavidus sp. HMR-1. NCBI lineage: Bacteria > Pseudomonadati > Pseudomonadota > Betaproteobacteria > Burkholderiales > Burkholderiaceae > Cupriavidus > Cupriavidus sp. HMR-1. Next base: position 9,827 of record NZ_ANKP01000080.1, on the reverse strand, counting down.
TGGTGGCATCGTGCTGCACGACGTGATCAACAACACGTTCGCACGCAAGGCCATCGAGAAGGGCGCCGACGGGCTGATCGCCGTGGCGGCGGGCGCGGGCGGCCACGCCGGCACGCTGTCGCCGTTCGCGCTGCTGCATGAGATCCGCGAATGGTTCGACGGTCCGCTGCTGCTGTCGGGCGCGATTGCCAGCGGCGATGCCGTGCTGGCCGCTCAGGCTGCCGGCGCCGATCTGGGCTATATCGGCTCGGCTTTCATCGCCACGCTCGAAGCCAATGCTCAGGATGCGTACAAGCAGATGATCGTCGACAGCTCCGCCGACGATATCGTCTACTCGAACCTGTTCACGGGCGTGCACGGCAACTACCTGCGCGAGAGCATCGTCCGCGCGGGTCTGGACCCGGCAGCGCTGCCGACTTCAGATGCGTCGAAGATGAATTTCGGATCGGGCAGCGCCAAAGCCTGGAAGGACATCTGGGGCGCTGGCCAAGGTGTCGGCGCCATCAAGCGCGTGGTGCCGGCCGCCGAGCTGGTGCGCCGCTTCGTGGAAGAGTACGCGCTCGCACGCCGCCGTCTGGGCTTGGCCGCGCCGGCCGGCGCGGCACGTGCCGTGGATCTGGCCTGAAGTTTGAAGCCTGAAGACTGACGGCGCCCGTCGTCAGTCCTTGCTGCCACTGGCCGTGCCAGTGAGCAGCGGCAGCAGCGACCTGCCCCATGCAAGCCAGTTTTCCTGAAACTGGATGCCGCGCTGGAGCAATGCGTACTGGATCTGCTGCCGGCGGTCGAGCGTGCCGGAGAAATCCTTGCACTCGATCCCCCGGTATGTTTCCAGCCGCGCCTCGTGCAGTGCAATCAGTCGCCCCATTTCCTTGTCCAGGCCGAGCGGCCCGATCGCGGCATCGGCACGCAGCTTGACCAAAATCTCCTCGCGCTGGTCCAGCCCCTGACCGGGCGCAAGCACCCATCGCACCAGTTCGTCGTGCCCGGCGGGCAACACCCGGTAGACCTTCTTGCGGCCTTTCTTCTCCGCCCCGTCGCCGTCGACGGTGACTTCCGGCTCGTCCGAGGCAATCCAGCCCAATTCGGCCATCCGCCCCAGCTCCCGATAGATCTGCTGGTGAGTGGCGTGCCAGAAATAACCGATCGACTTGTCGAACCGGCGCGCGAGATCGTAGCCCGAGGATGGCTTTTCGATCAGGGATATCAGGAGAGCGTGTTGGGTGGACATTCGGCCGATAGGTGCGACGCGATCGCTGGCATGGATGATGCTGACCAAGTTCAGTGAAATGGTCAGGTGGCGCTATGGTAACGCGCAAGTCACGTCACGTCATGCCGATATCCACTGAGATGCGCGGCGAAACCCGCCATGTGCAAGTGACGGCACAAAAACTCGCATTCATGACAATTTAGTCAATTATTACGATACTGATGTAAAAAAATCGAAATGGCATTTCCCGATAATCTGCAATACATTCCAGACATTGCCACCCCGCATGCGCGTGCCCCTCTACCGGCCCAACGTTCCGCGCCATGCGCTACCCGGGAGTTGTCCATGAACGCAAGACCGGATGCGACCGCCGGCACAGCCGCAGCCGAGGCGACGAAGCCTGTCGCCCGCGCGCGCGCCGGAACGGCGCCGTTCTATTACCGGCTCCCCGATACCCCGGAGGGCCACCACATCAAGGAATACGCCAGCGGCCTGCGGCAACTGGTGCGCTTCGTGGGTGTGGAAGAACAGGTCGTCAAGTACAGCCTCACCTGATGCCTTTACTGCGGTGAGATTGCAGCCACCGCAAGTCTGTCGATTGTCTCCTCCTGTCCGCCAAGGACCTGGGATTCAGCCCGCGACGAACGTCGCGGGCTTTTCTTTTCTGAAGAGGATTCCCACCAAAAAAAACCGGCCAGCAGGCGTGATGCCTGCTGGCCGGTCTTCGGCGACCTGGGTCGATCCGGGAGATCAGTCCACGGTCGCGCCAGAAGCCTTCACCACCTTGGCCCACTTGGCGGCCTCGGACTTCATGAAGGCAGCCAGTTCAGCCGGCTTTTCCGGATGCGGTTCGGCACCCTGCTCGGCCATCTGCTTCTTCACTTCCGGCATGGCAAGGATCTTCACCACTTCGGCGTTCAGGCGATCGACGACGGCCTGCGGCGTGCCACCCGTGGCGTACAGCGCGAACCACGACGTGGCTTCATAGCCGGGCACGCCCGACTCGGCCACGGTCGGCACGTTCGGCAGTGCCGGCGAGCGCTTGGCCGAGGTCACGGCGATGGCGCGCAGCTTGCCGGCCTTCACGTGCGGGTACGACGACGGCATGTTGTCGAACATCAGGCCGATCTGGTTGCCCAGCAGGTCGTTCACGGCCGGAGCGCTACCCTTGTACGGGATGTGCTGGATATGCAGGCCCGTCATCGAGTTGAACAGTTCGCCCGACAGGTGCATCGACGAGCCGCTGCCCGACGAGCCATACGACAGCTTGTCCGGGTTGGCCTTCACGTAGGCGATCAGTTCCTTGATGTTGTTGACCGGCACCTTCGGGTTCACCACGACGATGTTCGGCACCATGGCCACGCGCGTGATCGGCGCGAAGTCCTTGACCGGGTCGTACGGCAGCTTCGAGTACAGCGACTGGTTGATCGAATGCGTGCCGATGGTGCCCATGAACAGCGTGTAGCCATCGCCCGGCGCCTTCGCGGCCAGCGATGCGCCGATGTTGCCGCCCGCGCCCGGACGGTTGTCGATCACGACGGGCTGACCGAGCGCCTTGCCCAGTTGCAGGCCGACGATGCGGGCCAGGATATCGGTGGTGCCACCTGCCGAGAACGGCACGATCATGGTGATCGGCTTGGTCGGATAGGTGCCCTGCGCTTGGGCGCCGGTCATGGCGGCAAAACCAGTTGCCAGTGCCACGCCTACGGCCAGCAGGCGTCTGCGCGCCTTCGACGTTTGCTTGGTGATACTCATCTTGTGCTCCAGGAGTGATGCACGTCCGCTAGCCAACTGGCTTACCGCGGACGTAATGCTTTGAACCGCTATTCCGCCCCGTGCCTGGGGGGCGGGCACTTTCTTATACGGGTGCCACACCCAGCGTGGTTCCGCCGCAGACGTACAGGACCTGTCCCGTCACGAAACCATTCTCGGGTGCAAGGAAGAACAGCGAGGCACGCGCCACGTCTTCCGGCGTTCCCATGCGTTTCACGGCGATGCTTGCCAGAATGCGCCGTGTCTGTTCGCTGCCCTCCGGATTGCTCCGGCGGAACAGCTCGGTGGCGATGGGACCCGGTGCCACGGCGTTGACGGTGATGCCGTCGCCGCCCAGCTCCATCGCCAGCGTTCGGGTCATGCCAACCAGCCCAGCCTTGGCCGCGGAATACACCACGCGTTCGGGCTTGCCCAGCGCCGCGCGCGAGGCCATGTTGACAATGCGGCCAAACCCCGCCGCGCGCATCGCGGGCAGGCAGGCCTGTGTCAGCAGCATCGTGGCCTGCAGGGTCAGGCCCACGACGTAATCGAGATCTTCCGCCGTGGCCGTGTCAGCCGTGCCGGGGCGCGTGGCGCCGGCATTGTTGACGAGCCGCGTCACGGCGAACTGAGACGTCACCTGCTCCGCCACCGCGCGCGTGGCATCGGCATTGGTCAGGTCAGCCTGGAAGAAGGTCATGTTCGGGTGCGACCACGTCGGCGCTGCATAGTCGACGTTGATGACACGCGTCACACCATCGGCGAGCAGCATTTCCGCAATGGCTCGGCCGATTCCGGAACTGGCGCCAGTGACCAGGGTGGCAACAGGAAGGGACATCTCGGTACTCCGCACCGGCACGCAAGCGGCCGGTCAAATCAGAAAAAATGCGGCGAAGCCGGCGAGCCCGTCGGCCTGGCCGCGATGCTCTACCTCGTTGGGGAAGAGACACCACTGAAACTTCCCGCATGAATTAACGACGGGAAGCAAGGGAAACTGAAACTTCTACGGTTCTGCTTCGGTAACTCCCTTCTCCCACTTGCGCGGGAGAAGGGAGCGCATCACCACTGGCATCGGCCAGTGGTGATGCATCAAGCCATCAAACGCGCTCGATCACCATGGCGATGCCCTGGCCCACGCCGATGCACATCGTGCACAGCGCGAAGCGGCCACCAGTGCGCTCCAGTTGGTACATCGCGGTCGTCACCAGACGCGCGCCGCTCATGCCGAGCGGGTGGCCCAGTGCGATGGCGCCGCCGTTCGGGTTCACGCGCTTGTCATCGTCGGCGATGCCCAGTTGACGCAGCACGGCCAGGCCTTGCGCGGCGAACGCTTCGTTCAGTTCGATCACGTCGATCTGGTCCAGCGTCATACCCAGTTGCTTCATCAGCTTCTGCGTGGCCGGTGCCGGGCCGATACCCATCACGCGCGGTGCCACGCCAGCCGTTGCCATGCCAACGATGCGGGCGCGCGGCTTCAGACCGTGCTGCTTCAGGCCCGCTTCGCTGGCCAGCAGCAGCGCGCACGCGCCGTCGTTCACGCCCGAAGCGTTACCGGCGGTCACCGTGCCGTCCGGACGCACCACGCCGCGCAGCTTGGCCAGCGCTTCCATGCTCGTGGCACGCGGATGTTCGTCGCGGTCGACCACGATGGCGTCGCCCTTCTTCTGCGGAATCGTCACCGGGGTGATTTCCTGCGCCAGCGTGCCGTCGGCCTGCGCGCGCGATGCCTTCTCCTGGCTGCGCAGCGCCATCAGATCCTGGTCTTCACGGCCGATCTTGTAGTCGGTCGCCACGTTCTCGGCGGTCTCGGGCATCGAGTCCACGCCGTAGGCGGCGCGCATCGCCGGGTTGATGAAACGCCAGCCGATGGTCGTGTCGAAGATCTGCGCGTCACGCGAGAAGGCCGAGGTGGCCTTGCCCATGACGAACGGGGCGCGGCTCATGCTTTCCACGCCGCCGGAAATCATCAGGTTGGCTTCACCAGCCTTGATGGCGCGGGCGGCGGTGCCGGTGGCGTCCATGCCCGAACCGCACAGGCGGTTGATCGTCGCGCCGGGAACGGCGTCCGGCAGGCCAGCCAGCAGGGCCGACATGCGCGCCACGTTGCGGTTGTCTTCGCCGGCCTGGTTGGCGTTGCCAAAGATCACGTCGTCGATCGCCGACCAGTCCACGCTGGCGTTACGGGCCATCAGGGCCTTCAGGGGCACGGCGCCCAGGTCGTCCGCGCGCACGCCGGACAGGCTGCCGGCGTAACGGCCGATGGGGGTACGGATGGCGTCAACGATGAATGCTTCGCTCATGTTCTGTCTCGCTCGTCTTGGTGGTGGGTCAGGCGGCTACGGCCTGCTTGAGAGGCACGCCGGTCAGGCGTTGCAGTTCGTCGAACGACAGGCCGTCCACGAGATCGCGGGCAACCAGGCCGTCCGGCGTCACATCGATCGTGGCCAGGTCCGTGTAGACACGCGTGACGCAGCCGATGCCGGTCAGCGGATAGGTGCACTGGGACACGATCTTGCTTTCGCCCTGCTTGGTCAGGTGCTCCATCATCACGAACACCTGCTTGGCGCCGATGGCCAGGTCCATCGCACCGCCGACGGCGGGGATGGCGCCCGGCGCGCCGGTATGCCAGTTGGCCAGGTCACCCTTCTCCGAGACCTGGAACGCCCCCAGCACGCAGAAGTCGAGGTGGCCGCCACGCATCATCGCGAACGAATCGGCGTGGTGGAAATACGAGCCACCCGGCTTGATCGTCACCGGCTGCTTGCCAGCGTTGATCAGGTCGCCGTCTTCCTCACCCGGCGCGGGAGCGGGGCCCATGCCGAGCAGGCCGTTCTCGCTGTGCAGCAGGATTTCACGGTCGGCCGGCAGTTGATTGCCGACCAGGGTGGGCAGGCCGATGCCGAGGTTCACCACGGCACCGTCCGGAATGTCTTTGGCCACGCGGGCGGCCATTTGGTCGCGGGTCAGGCGTTGCATGTGTTTCTCCTTCTTCGCTCGATTCGGATCAGGCCGCGCTGGCCGGCTTGGCGGCGCTTGCAACCTTGACCACGCGCTTGACGAACAGACCCGGCGTGATGATGTGCTCGGGGTCCAGCTCGCCCAGTTCCACTACGTTGCTGACCTGCACGATCGGGCACTTGGCAGCCATGGCCATGATCGGGCCGAAGTTGCGGGCGGTCTTGCGATAGACCAGATTGCCCCAGCGGTCGGCGGTCTCGGCCTTGATCAGCGCGAAGTCAGCGTGGATCGGCTTTTCGAAGACATAGCCCTGGCCGTCGATGATGCGCGTTTCCTTGCCTTCGGCCAGCGGCGTGCCGTAGGCCGTGCGCGTGAAGAAACCACCGATGCCGGCGCCGGCCGCGCGGATGCGCTCGGCCAGGTTGCCCTGGGGCACGAGTTCCAGTTCGATTTCACCGGCGTGGAACAGCGAGTCGAATACGTAGGAGTCCGCTTGGCGCGGGAACGAGCAAATGATCTTGCGGACACGCTTGGCCTTGAGCAGCGCTGCCAGGCCCGTGTCGCCATTGCCGGCGTTGTTGTTGACGATGGTCAGGTCGCGCGCGCCCTGGGCGATCAGCGCGTCGATCAGCTCCGCCGGCATGCCGGCCAGGCCGAAACCGCCAATCAGGATCGTGGCGCCATCGTGGATGTCGGCCATTGCCGATTCCACCGAGTCATATAGCTTGTTGATCACTTGCGTTCCAGTATGGAAGGGTCCGGCGCGCATACCGGGACCGGCCGCAAAGGGGCGCGGCACGCAAAGCTGTCTCCGGCAGTGGCTGGACGGGCGTCCTGTCTGATGTCCCCGCGCTCCGTGCGCGGTGGTCCGTCAAGGACAGTCCAACAATCTTGCAGTTGTTTTGTCAGCCATCTTGCTGCGGCTTCATGCAGATGCTTGCTGCGAATACCAGCGAACGTCAGAAACTTCCTGCTTTGTTCACCGGATTCCCATGAAGTTCGCTATACGAACTCCAATTCGCAGAATGAACAAAGGTTACACCTGTCGCCAAAACAGGGTCAAGGCAGGGGGCCACGTCTCGGGCGATAATCGGCCAGCCCGGCTGGCAGCGTCATACACGACCAGAGGCGGGCTGAAACCGGCTTGAACCAAAGGTACGGCGGGCGATGCACAGCTACCACGCATGGTAGTGCGCAACGCCCGCCGATGCCTTGCGGAATCGCAGTTTTACTAAATTATTCCGACAACCGCTTCACCAGACGGTAGAGAAACTCACGGCCATCGTACAGGCGCGCAATCTCGATGCGCTCGTCCAGACCATGCGCGCGCATGTCCGACGGTTCGGTGAACAGGCCGGAAACACCGTACATCCGGATACCGGCATTGCGCATGAAGCGGCTGTCGGTTGCGCCCGTGCTCATGGCCGGAATCACCGGCACATCCCACATCTGCTTGGTCAGCGCATCGACTTCCTTCATCAGCGCGCCGTCTAGCGGAGAGGCCGGGCTGGCCAGCGGCTTGTTGATGTATCGCACGCTGATCTTGTCGTTACCGATTGCCGACTTGAGCTGGCGGTCGATGTCGGCCGGATCGTCATGCGGCAGGATGCGACAGTTGACGATGGCCTTGGCCGATTGCGGCAACGCGTTCTCGGCGTGCCCGGCATTGACCATGGTCGCCACGCAGGTGGTACGAAGCTGCGCGTTGTAGAACGGAATGGCCGACAGCCGGTCGATCGCCGCCTGGCTCGGACGGCCCGTCCCGACCTCGCGCATGTCCTCGGCGAGTTGCCCCTTCGCCAGCGGAGCGCTGCGCGCGAAGTAGGTCTGCGTCACGTCGGCCATCTTGACCGGGAACTGGTACGCACCCAGGCGGCTCAGCGCCTCGGACATCGCGTACACAGGATTGGACTTGGTCGGCACCGAGCTATGCCCACCCACGTCGCGCACTTCCAGTTCGTAGGTCGTGTACATCTTCTCGGCCACCTGAACGCGGTGCAGCACCGGCTTGCCGTCGCGCAGCTCGCCGCCGCCGCCCTCGTTGATGCCGAACTCGGCCTTCAGCAGTTCAGGCTTGTTCTTCACCAGCCAGTCGGCGCCATTGCTGGGCACGTCGCCGCGTTCCTCGTCGGACGTGAGCGCCAGGATGATGTCGCGCGACGGCTTGAAGCCTTCCTGCTTCAACTGTCCCAGCACCGACACGAACGCCGACGCCATCGCCTTGTCGTCGATGGAGCCACGCGCGGTGAAGTAGCCGTTGGTCTCCTGAAGCTGGAAGGGGTCGGTCTTCCAGTCCTCGCGCTTGGCCTCCACGACGTCGATATGCGCCAGCAGCAGAACCGGCTGCCTGGCGCCGGTGCCCTTGAAGCGCATCACCAGATTGCCCTTGCGCGGAAACGGCTCGAACACCTGGATATCCGACGCAGAAAAGCCCGCCTCCACCAGTCGCTTCTCCATCGCGCGCGCCGCCCGGGTACTGTCCCCGGCCGAATGCGTCGTGTTGATTTCGACCAGTTCCTTGTAGATATCGTGAAAGCGCTGCTGGTCAGGCGTGAGCGTGGCGGGGGGCGCCTTGCTGGCGGGCAGGCTCTGGGCAATGGCCCCTGCGGCGCAGGTCACGAGCACCGCGGCCACCAGGGCGCGAACAGCTTCAGGACGACGATGGAAACGCACGACACCTCCGAATATTCGTTATGGGATCGAGCAGGAAGGAAAAAGGCCAGACGGATTCGTCGCAGCCTCCCCTCCCTCGAAGTTCCGATAGGCGGAACTGCGTTTTATTAAGTGCTCGCCGAATATTCTAGGCACGTGGCGTCCGCGTCGCGATTTGGGGTATCTCCCAAGTGGCGCGCGCGTGGAATTGCGCTCGCGCGCCTTCCACCGCGCGCTCCGGCGCCGAGGACCCGGGGCCCGGGACCCCGGCTCAGGGCAGGCGCAACACGGCCTGACTGCCCGCCACGCCGGGCCGGACCTCGAGCCGCACGTCGATCCGCTCACGCAGTTCGGTTACGTGCGAGATGATGCCGACCAGCCGTCCGGCCTGCTGAAGATCGAGCAGCGTGCGAATCGCGAAGTCGAGACTTTCCGGATCGAGCGTGCCGAAGCCTTCGTCAACGAACAGCGTATCGAGCTGGATGCCACCCGCGCGCGACTGCACCACATCGGCCAGACCCAGCGCCAGCGACAGCGATGCCAGGAAGCCTTCGCCGCCCGACAGCGTATTGGCCGGGCGCGTGCCGCCGGTATCGTGATCGAACACTTCGAGGTCGAGGCCACCAGCCACGCGCTGATCGCCCAGCTCTCGCACACGTTGCAGCGCGTAGCGGCCCCGGCTCATGCGCAGCAGCCGTAGCGACGCGGCTTCCAGCACCTCATCGAGCAACGTGGCCAGCACGAAACGCTGGAACGTCATGCGGCGCGGATTATTGCCGTTCGCCACTTCCGACAGGCGGCCGAGCACGGCGTAGCGCGTCTCGACGTCGCGTCCTTCGGCGGCCAGCGAGTCGAGCAGGCCCTTGCACTGCAACAGCGCATCGCGCACCGCGGCCAGTTCGCTGCGCTGCCGGATCGCCGCTTCAAGCTGCACAGCCGCCGCATCGCGTGCCGCCAGAAGCGCAGGCATGTCCGGCGTCTGTAGCGCCTGACCGATTTCCGCCGTGCGTTGGCGCCATTCCGCGGCGCGAGCCAGATCGACATCGAACGCACGCACGGCGTCGTCGAGCACGCGCGTGGCATCGTCAGCCAGGGATGCGGCGCGGTAGTCGTCCGCTCCGGCGAATCCGGCAGTGGCAAGTGCGTCCACGAAGGCGGCTTCGCGTTGCGCGGCCCGTTCCTCGGCACGGGTAGTGGCTTCGCGCGCGGCGGCCAGTGCCGCATTCGCACCGGCCAGCAGCGCCACCGCATCGCGCTC
>NZ_ANKP01000079.1:0-3386 GCF_000319775.1 Cupriavidus sp. HMR-1 | reverse complement strand
CCAGCCGCGCCCGGCACGGCCTGCCAGCGCACCGTGATGGCACGGCTGGAAATCGGCTGCGGCAGCGCGGCAACGACCGGGGCGGGCAACAATGCCGTTGGTTTGGACAGTCGGCCCGCGGTCGACACCCCGACACCGTAGCCGGCGGCGACTTGGGTGGCCGAGCCCGGACGCGCGCCTGCCCCCACACCGACCTTGCCTTCGATGACTTCGCTACGGCTACCACCGTCATCGGCGCTGACTCGATACCGCGTGCCACGCACGCCGGTCACCATCAACGGCGTGCTGATCTCATAGCGCCCGACGCCGCCACCCTTCGGCGCGACCGCCGAATCGGCGCCGCCCCTGTCGATGCCGATCATCGTGTCGGTCAGACCGCTGCGCGCGAATGTGCGCAGTCGGCGCACCTGCAGCTTGGTCGCCGCTGGCAGCGACACACGGGTCCCGTCGCTCAGTTCGAGCGTTGCCGCACTATTCGGACCGATCTCGATCCGCGCCGATTCGGCCAGCGCCATGCCGGTCTGCATCGGCCTGCCATCGACGCTTGCCTGTCCGCGCACGAAAACCACTCGCGCCGTCGACGGCGCTACGGGGATCTGCGACAGGGGAATGCGAATCCGCGTGCCGGGCACCAGCCGGTACGGGTCTTCCACGCGATTGAGCGTCTGCAGCAGGTGCCAGCCGTCCGTGCTCGTCATAAAACGCGTGGCCAGGCCGATCAGGGTGTCGCCCCGCTCGACCTCATAGATGAAATCCTTGCCCTGCGTGCCTGCGGGGCCGGCCAGCGCACTGCCAGACAGAATCAGGGACATCAGCGCGCCTCCCACGGTGGCGCGGTGCAGCGTGGGACGGCTACTCATGAGCGGCCGTGGCTTCGAACCGATAGCCATGCGAATAGACGGAAGCCAGCCGCACACCGTTCTCGGGGCGCAGGGCCAGCTTGATGCGCAGGCGCGACATATGCGTGTCGAGCGTGCGCGAGGCGGCATCCATCGCACGCCCCCAGACGGCCTGTTCAATCACGTCGCGCGCCAGCAGGCGACCGATGTTGCGGAACAGGAACAATGCCAGGTCGAACTCGCGCGGCGACAGATCGACGTTCTGCCCGTCCAGCGCAATCACGCGCCGGCGCGCGTCCACGATATAGGCGCCCTGCCGGATCAGATCGTCTTCGTGCAGGGTCTTGGGATATGCGCGACGCAGCAACGCTCGCACGCGCGCGACGAACTCGCCCGGCCGGATCGGCTTGGCAAGGTAATCGTCGGCGCCCACGGACAGGCCCGCAACAATGTCGGATTCTTCGATGCGACTGGTCAGGAACAGGATCGGTGGCAGGCGCCCCGAATGCTGGCGGACCCAGCTCACGAGTTCGTAACCACTGACGTCCGGCAATTGCCAGTCCATGACGACCAGGTCGAACGCCTGGTCCCGCAATGCTCGCAAGAACGCGGAACCGGTCGCGAAGCTCGAGCATTCAAAGCCCGCTTCATCCAGCAGCTGGCAAATCTGCTCGGCCTGGCTGGTGTCGTCCTCCACGGAGGCAATTCTCATACTTCCCTCTGATAACTACGGCCTGTGTCTGGCACGGCGGTGTTATGTTACCGAACGGTAACACGGCCCGTCGAGGCTACGTTAGAGGGGATTCTGCGCTTCGGATGTTGCAGACCAACCTCAATCTTTACCTTTCTCTCTCAGTTTCCAATTGCGGGCGTAACGGTTTCGTGCACGCAAAATGCAGCATCGCCACGCATCGCGTCCTTTATTGGAGCATATAGGTTTCGTACTCGAGACGGTCAAGTTTACGATCGAGCAGATATAACGCAAGTGCTACGACGATCAGCAGCGAGACCGCGAAGCCATAGCCATACCAGGCCGGCCCAAGCTCGAGCGTGAGGCGCGTCAGCACGAAATTCAGCACGACGAACGTGCCGGTCAGCATCAGCACCTCGCGGCGGCGATCCAGGTAGAAGTAGATGTTCAGCACGCCCAGCAGCACCACCTGCAGGCTGGCGCCGATCACGTCCACGTAGAGCAGCGGCAGATACAGCTCGGAGATGCCGAGCAGTCGCAGCACCCATCCGCCCACCACGAACAGCACCAGCGACGCGATGGCTTGCACCTTGACGATCTCGTACAGGCCCAGGCGGATGGTCTGGACCATCGTGTTGCGCATGTCCTCGATATGCTCCAGCGAGCTGCCGCCGCGCACCGCGTTGTAGAACGCGTCGTAATACTCGACAAAGTCCGTCTCGATCCGCACCAGGAACACCGCCATGCCCGGGATGATCGCCAGATAGGCCAGGAACACCGGAATGTCGTAGATGATCGACGCATGGAGCGGCCCGATCATCTGCTGGCCGGTGGACGGCGCATACCAGAACATGAACTTGTCGAGCCAGATGCCAAGGTTGTAGAACAGGCCGATGGCGACCAGGCTCGGATACGCGTAGCGCTTCTGGAAGACCTCGAACGACATGAAGCGGCGGCTCGTGTAGTTCCGGTAGATCAGCGTGATCATGCCCACCAGCAGGCATAGCTGGCCGACCACAAAGCCGCCGAGCAGACCTTCGAGCCCGCTCTTGCGCATTGCCAGCGCCGCCAGCACGGTGATGGCATAGCCGATCAGGAAGGTCCACACGATGGCCTTGTACTGCTTCATGCCGGACAGGAAGATCGCCGCGATCCAGATGTTGCTCATGATCACGAAGCCCGCGATCATCAACAGCCGGTACAGCACCGACTGCTCCGGAAAGGCCCAGAACGCGCACGCCAGGCCGATCAGCCCCGCCAGCATCGTGGCCAGCAACGCCACCGCGTGATAGTTCGACAGCACCAGATCATCGCGACGCTCGAACAGCCGGTCCGAGGTGAAGCGCGTGAACGAGAGCTGCATCGGCCCGGTCAGTATCAGGCTGCACGCGATCAGGTACGTCACCGAGACCTGGAACTGCGTGATAAGCATGCCCGGAATCACGAAACCGACCGATAGCAGGCCAATCAGCAGGATGCCGACGATCGACAGCACCCACGGACCGGAGCTGATCACCCCGGCATAGGCATAGGCGCCGATCAGCCCCGAAAGGCTGTCCCGCCGCAGCATCTTGCGCAGTTCGAATCCGATGCCGGCCATGTCAGCGCCCTCCCCCGTGCACCGGGCACTTTGCCGGGCTTGCCCCGCCGCGTGCGTGATGCGTGTTGTCCGGCATCGCCATCATCGATGCATAGAGCGTGCGATAGCTGCCCACCATCTGTTCCTGCGTGTAGTAGCGTTCCACCCGCGCGATGCCGGCGGCCTGGGCCGCCTGCCATCGCGCGGGCTCCTTGATCAGTTTCAGCGCCGCATCGGCCAGCGCAGCCGGGTCCGCAATGCGCACCACGTCGCCCGC